>CADCQX010000050.1 GCA_902803695.1 Oscillospiraceae bacterium | reverse complement strand
TGGGAAGATTCCCGAGCGGCCAAAGGGAACAGACTGTAAATCTGTCGTCAGTGACTTCGGTGGTTCGAATCCACCTCTTCCCACCAGACTGTCCTGAGAGATCAGGACAGTTTTTTTATGCTTTGTTTCATTAGAATTACTTTTAGGGCGATTTGCTTTTATATTATTTATATTATTGATATAGTGATATAAATCGTTTAAGAGGTGCAAGATGGGCATTATTGATTATTTAGTAGCATTATTGTTCGGTATCGTTGAAGGTATTACCGAATGGCTTCCTGTAAGTTCTACAGGACATATGATCATACTTGATAAGATCTGTAAATTGAATGTATCTGAAGATTTCTTTTCTTTATATTTGGTCGTCATTCAGTTAGGTGCTATCTTGGCCGTTGTTGTACTTTTCTGGAATGATCTATGGCCATTCGGCAAGAAGAATAATACTAAACCCCTTACTAGAGGCGGTCTTTTGTCATACGTTGATGTAAACAAGTTCCAGATGTGGTTTAAGATCGTCATAGCTTGTATTCCTGCAGGTATCGTAGGTGTTTTCTTCGATGATATATTGGACCTTCTTTTATATAACTACATTGTAGTTGCTATTGCTTTGATCGTTTTCGGTATTCTGTTCATAGTTACTGAAACTGTTATTAAGAAAAAGGAACCAAGATGCAAAGACATAAATGATCTTACATACATGGATGCTTTGCTTATTGGCTTTTTCCAGCTGATCGCTGCTATATTCCCGGGTACTTCCAGATCAGGTTCGACGATCGTTGGTTCTTTGATGATCGGAATAAGCAGGGAAGTGGCTGCGAAATTTACGTTCTTCCTGGCTGTTCCTGTTATGCTCGGTGCCAGCCTTTTGAAGATCATTAAGTATGATGGAACCGTTACCAATCAGGAATTTATCGTACTTGCGATTGGAATGGTCTCTGCTTTTATTATCTCGTTGTTTATATTGAAGTTCATTATCGGTTATGTCAGAAAACACGATTTTAAGGTTTTCGGATGGTACAGGATCGTTTTGGGAATCCTTGTAATCATTGCATTCAAGTTCATCCTGAAATAGCGTATTGTTGTTAAAACTATATTGATAATCTATAATACCTATTGTATTTCACTACAACAGGTACAGATTATGATTGATTTGAATTTAATAAGCAAACATAGAAGATTCTTGATGGGATTGGCCTGCTTTTGGATAGTGGTCTATCATTCAAGTTTTTTCGATTTCAGAGATATTGAATTCTTAAATGTAACGCATATCGGGGTTTGTTTAGAGTATGTTAAGCGTCTCGGTAATGCTGCTGTTGAAGTATTTCTTTTCTTATCCGGAATTGGACTTTATTACTCTATGAGTAAAGATTCGAAGATTATACCGTTTTATAAGAAAAGATTTTTCAGAGTTGTTCCAAGTGCCTTTATTATCGTAGTTACGCTGTGTGGTTTTATAGGGGCGAACTCTCTTCCAAGATATTTTTCTCAGATTACGTTTGTGGATCTGTATATTAAGTCTGATGTAGCAGAAGTGGCTTGGTATGTATCTGCGATACTTGTTTTCTATCTCTTTTTCCCGCTTATATATAAAGCAGTTAAGAGATTTGGTATTTGGGCAGTTATCTTTATCTCGATTATATCTGTCATAATAACCCTATTTATAGGAGCTATAGATTACGACTATTTTATGAGAGTAGAAGTCGTATTCACCAGGATCCCGGCTTTTGTAACCGGTGCTTATCTTGGTAAAGTCCTGATGAAGGGCGTAAAGATCCCTAAATGGAGTATGTGGCTGATCATATTGTTTAATGTCGCATATCTGTTCATTTCTGTCGGTCTAATTAAGCTCATTCAGCATGATTATCCTTTTGTCAGACATTACATCAATTTCCCTCTGGCACTTTCATTTTTGTTTGCATTTGCTTATTTAAGGGAAATCATTGGTTCTCATATCATTACCAGATTTTTCGAGATGCTCGGATTATTCTCGTTGGAGTATTATCTCATTCATGTAAATATGACCCAGTATTGTTTGAATTTCTTCAATAATGATGAGCCGACCGGTCTTAGATATGCCATTACGATAATGGTCGTCGCCTTTGTATTGGCTGTACTTGTAAAGAGCGTTGCCGATAAGATTTCAGGCTATCTAAATCCTCCGGTTGCAGAAGAGAAGAAGTGATGAGGATATAGATATGGATGGGAGGTATATCCTATTATCTTTATCCATCTAATAGTAGTTTAGTTTCTATACATTGTTCACTATAGAAAAAGATTATGGAATATAAAGAAGCTTGCCCGATCATCGAGCAAGCTTCTTTTTGTTGTTGAATTATTCAGTTGACGATTACTTGTTCCAATCGAAGTAACATGATGTGTAACCGTAGTGTGAAGGCTTACCGTCAGTAGATACTGTGATAGGAGCCTTGAACTTCTCACCGGCCTCGATCGTTGCACTTGTAGGTGTACCGATGAAGGTGTTCTTCGTATCAGGAACAGCTTCAAATGTGAAGTAATCTGAAGTTACGTTTGTGATCGTCTTATCAGAGTTGAATGTGATCTTTACCGAGTTAACTGAATCCTTAAGCTGAGCATCCTTAGAACCGTAGTTCTCAAGAACGAGATTACATGTGAAGCCTGAATCGTTGGATGTAAATCCGCTCATGCTTGTGTAGAAGGTTGTTACAGCTCCACCACCGTTGGAAGGTTTCTTAGTTGTTTCTGTAGTAGTAGCCTCAGTAGTGGTTTCTTCTGTAGTTGTGGTAGCTTCTGTTGTAGTAGTAGCTTCCGTAGTAGTTTCTTCAGTTGTTGTAGTAGCCTCAGTAGTTGTAGCTTCTGTTGTTGTTTCCTCTGTAGTAGTGGTTGCTTCTGTAGTAGTAGCTTCCGTAGTGGTTTCCTCAGTAGTCGTAACATCAGAAGTATCATCTGTGGACTCAGTCGGATCAGACTTGGATTCAGAGATGATAGAAGTAATAACTGTCTCATCCTCATCATCGTCATCGTGATTTCTTGTCGCTTTCGTTGTAGAAGTACCGGAGATACCCTTGAAATAATCTGTGATCTTAGAACCGAACATAAGTCCTACGATTACAACAACAAGGATCAAGAAGAGTACAACTGCGGCAATGATCGAACCAACGCCGAATGACTTCTTCTTTTTAGTTTCAACTGTAGTAACAGGCTGGATGTTACCAGTCTGGCTTGCTGCGGATTTACGCTGCGTAGGAGGAATGCGTCTCTCGTTAGCGCTTCCGAACGGAGTAGAGTTGGATGTGCTCTGACGAGGAGGTCTCTTAACAGCTGAAGGAGCAGCATCCTGCTTTCCTGCACCAGGTCTTACATTGTTAGCCTGACGCTTAACAGGTGCTCTTTGCTCAACAGAAGCTGCATTAGTGGATTTACCGAAAGCATCAACACCGGAAGAAACTTTTCCGTATGTCTGAACACCCTCGAGCTTGTCTTTCTGTGGTTTGTTCTGTTTTGTAGATGACTTGAAAGCCTCAAAAGCTTTCTGGTCAGGTGAGAGGTCTTCCTTAGCCGTTTCTGATGCGAAGTCAGCTACTGAAGAAGCTACAGTTGCTGCAGCAGCTGCTTCTGCAACAGGAGCCGGAGCCGGTTCTTCAGGCTTATTCTCAACAGGTGCTTCATTCTTTGGAACGAAAGGAGATACTTCCTCTTTTGTTTCAATGTTGTCATTTAAGTCATCCTCTACAGGAGCAAATGGCTTAGGTTCTTCAACAGGAGCGTTTCCTGAGAAGGAACTGGATGACTTTGTGGACTCGGAAGCTGCGAAATCGAGTTCCTTAGCAGAACTTGCTGTAGCAGCTTTAGGTGCGAAGATAGGCTTGTCGATAGGTTCGTCGATCTGCTGATCAAGATCATCGATCTCGTCTTTGACCTCTTTCTTGACTTCTTCAACCTTTTCTTCGATCTTATTTTCTTTTACCTCAGGTGTTGATGGCTTAGTGTCATCAACTATCGGAGCATTCAAAGGTTTGAATGCGGAAATAGAGGAGTCAAAGTCAAAATCTGCAAGATCATCTTCGTAATCCATTCCTTCAAATGAATTATCATATTTGAGCTTGTCTGATACAGAATTAATAGGATCGTTGTTCTTAAAAGAAACGACAAATGAAGAATCTATAGTATCGTTTGCCTTTATATCGTCTTCATCGAAACTGGAATCAAACAGGGAATCATGTGATGATGTTTGCTTAGTTCCGTTTAACGGGGAAGCGAAGAGGGAATCCGGATTGGATTCGGCTGCAGGAGAATCTTCTAGATTGTTGTTGGCATTATCAGCTCCGAATAATTTGTTTTCGTTCGACTTGTTTTCATTATCGTCAGAATTGTAGAGCATAAAATGTTTCACCTTCCTATTTTTATTAAAATAAATATAATTCAAATCATTAATTTATTCAACTTTTAACGTTTCACTTATGTTAAAATGTCAAGGCAAATGTATTATTTTTGCCTTTTTCGAAAAGTGTTTGACATACCACGGTCTTAATGTTATTATCTTTAAGCGCTTGGAAATGCTCGTGTGGCGGAACAGGCAGACGCAACGGACTTAAAATCCGTCGGAGTAAAATCCGTACCGGTTCAAGTCCGGTCACGAGCACCAAATTCAAGTCAGATCCAACATCGCGGAGTGGAGCAGTTGGTAGCTTGCCGGGCTCATAACCCGGAGGTCGTGAGGTTCGAGTCCCGCCTCCGCAACCAT
>CADCQX010000049.1 GCA_902803695.1 Oscillospiraceae bacterium | reverse complement strand
GAATCGGGTTAACCTCGCAGAACATAGCCTTAACGAGTGGGATAACTTCAACCTGAATATCTCTAGCTGTCTTAAGATCGCCATCCATATAAGCGTGAACCATCTGGCTCATCTTAGCAGGCAAAAGATTAGCAACAACGGAGATAACGCCCTTACCGCCCAAAGAAAGAAGCGGAACAACCAATGCATCCTCACCAGAATAAAAATCATATCTGTCTCCGCAAGCACTCAGGATATCCGGAACCTGACTAAGGTTACACTCCTTGATAGCCTTGATATTTTCTACATCTGCGAGTCTGTAAAGGACTTCAGGTGAGATATTAACGTTTGTTCTGGACGGAACATTGTAAAGAACTACCGGCACATCACAATTCTCTGCCATTGTCTTGAAGTGTCTGTAAAGACCCTCCGGTGTGCACTTGTTGTAGTATGGAGTAACGATCAATGCTGCGTCAGCTCCAACTTCACATGCTCTTTTTGTAAGTCTGATACCATGCGCTGTATCATTTGAACCGGTACCTGCGATTACAGGAACTCTATGATTAACAGCGTCAACTACGCACTTGATCGTAGCGATATGCTCGTCATCAGGCATTGTGGATGCCTCACCTGTAGAACCGCAAACTACGATAGCATCAGATCCGTTCTGAAGGTGAAAATCAACAAGCTGCTCGAGCTTCATAAAATTAACACCTCCTTCACTCGTGAAAGGTGTAACGATAGCTACAGCTGAGCCTTCAAAAATAGGCTTGTTCATGTTTATTTCCTCCTTCTTATAAGAATAATTCGTTAAATTGTAGCACTATAAAGAACAAATAGTCAATCAGCATTTATTGATATAGTCTGCGCATAAAAAACGCACGGGATCCGATATTTGATTCAGATCCCGTACGTTTGATTATCTGTTTGTAAGCTTAACCTCTTTCGTCATACACTTTATTAGCTCTATCCTCTATAGAACCGATAGCCTGATCAAGTGTAGTCTGACCGTCAAAATAATCTCTCATTTCCTGTTCAACTATGTATATGATCTCAGGATCATAGTAACCGATATGCTTTATATCAGAAAGGAAAGAAATGTATTCAGACGTCAGCTCATAATCAAGAGATGTGACATCACGCCTCGAAAGACGATAGTAATAGTAGTCTGAGTAGTCATCTCCAGATGCATTGAAATCGTCAATATCAACCTGTGCAATCGCATCAATAGCATCAATATTGATCGGTATCTCATAGTTGAATTCAGACTGGACCGGAGTACTCAATACATATTTGATAAAATCCCAGCACCCGTCTTTGCTTCCAGAGTCAACCGACATCGAAACACTGTCAGAGATACGAGCTACAAGTCCGTCTCCGCGCTCAGAAGGAAGACCGGCGATCATATTCTTATCTCCTCCGTAATTAATGGCATCGAGATAAGTAATAATGCCGTATACGCCATGATACATACTGCTGTATTTCTCGTATGTATCATAATCTAACGCATTTGAATCTCCGTATGTATAGGAGAATGATCTGTCGAAACTATCAGGAATATTCTCATTGCAGTATTCTGCAAGAACAGAGAAAGAATCGCCGTCAATACTGAGTTTTCCCTTCTTATCAAAGAACAACTGAGGCTGATTCTCAAAAAGAGTCAGGAAATATTCCATCTTGGAGAAATTATAGTTAAGAGGATCAATACCGGAAAAATCATTATTAACTACATCAACATAACTGTCGTATGTAAAGCCCTTGGTATCAATGAGATTATTCTCAATTGACAGACCTTCAACGACAAAGCCAATAGGCATCGAATAGAGTTTGCCGTCAAAAGATTTAGATGCATCAATGATATTTGTAAGGTATGACTTACTGGAAAAATCCTTCGATGCCATAAAACTCAGATCTTCGAAGTAGTTTTCGTTATTGAGCAGACAATGATCGCTCATACCGAAATAAATATCGGCACTCTCTCCGAATTTAAAATCAGCCACGATCTCTTTTTGCAATTCAGCTTCATCAAGAAGGACATTTTCACTAACTCCGTCGATATAACCAGTTACGGAAGTTAACATGTCATATCTGTGATCAAGAGCGATATAGTATTGCTCGTTTTCCGAATTAAAATCGTAGACTGCCTGTTCAATATCCGAAGATACATAATCAATAAAAGCAGCCTTTATCAATTCCTTACCGACATGCGGATTGGAATCGATCTTTGTTATTTTCGTATAATATGGTCGAATGCTGTTTGCATCATATGTAAAGTAGATATAATCCAACTCATCTTCCGTGTAATTGATTATGTAAGCATCATTCAAATTGGACGATACAACATCACATCTGTCAAATGGGATTATTCGATTCCAGCTGTCCTCACCGGATTTCATGTATAATCCATCCGTCTTATACACGTATTCTCCATCTTCACTGTGGATCCTATAGCCGCCAAAAGACTCCTCTGATACATCATAGTAACGGCTTACAGAGCCATTATCCATATCGTAAAAGAACATGCGCTCCTCAGTACTGCTGGAGCCTTCATATTTCTTATTAACAACGGTAAACTGAAGCATGTTATCTTCGAAAAAGAGAGTAGGATATGATGAAAAACCATACTCGCTATCGATCATATCACTAAGATCGATCGTATTATAAATTTCGTCATCAACAACGTAATCAATATAAACAGTACCTGATTCAGGATCATAGTATGCATGATAATACTCATCCGGAGAAATAATAAGGTATGACTCGCTGATAGATCCATATTTTATATCGTTGGTAGCAAAAGAAGTAACAGAATGATCAGTGATATTGTAGAGTAATTCCTCCTTAGTGCCTACGTTGTAATCCTCAATACTGAAAACAACATACCCGTATTTGAAGCAAGCTGATTCAATGGAGCAAAAAGAAGAAAGATCATCTGTGCAATTCAACTCTTCTATCGAAGAAACAACAACAGACTCAAGAGTATTACCCTCTTTATCAAAACAGGTGATTCCGAAATCATTGCCTATACCGTTATAAGAAGAAAGGTATGAAACCGAATAGAGGTTTCCCTGGTAAAAACCGGAATAATAAATGAATTGGCTGTCTTCATAGGCTAATTCCTTAGTCTCGGACACATACCAAGGCTCATCGTCATCACAGATGATCGTAGCTGCCCTGCCATTCTTAAACGTTTTGGAACATCCGGTCAATAAAACCGAAGACATAATAGAAAGTATCAAAATACACGAAATATATCTCGAATACTTTTTACCCATCAAAAATGCTCCTTTCTTTAACAAGTTATACAGCTTTTGTGATATCAGATTAACAAATTTACAAAATCACGCAATAAAAAACGGCAAAAAACGCCCGAATATTACTTAAATGTAATTTCTGTTAGCGAAATCGTGTTATTTTCAACAAAAATCACCCATTTTCGATACAAAAATTCCCAAAAAGCATTCGGGGAAACTTTTTCGAAGGATGTGTATAATACTAATATTAAAAATATAAGAGGTAACCATGAAGACATCTGACTTTTTCTATGATCTTCCTGAAGAATTGATAGCTCAGCACCCCCTTGAAGACAGATCATCCTCAAGGCTCATGGTGTTAGACAAAAATACAGGAGAGATCCAGAACAAGCATTTTACTGATCTTCCCTCCTATCTTCGAAAAGGCGATGTTCTCGTAATCAATAATACCAGAGTTATCCCGGCCAGATTGATAGGTACCAGATCCGATACTGGATCACCGGTCGAGATCCTTCTTTTAAAGCGTTTGGACGAGAAAAGATGGGAATGTATCGTAAGACCCGGAAAAAAAGTCAGGCCGAACAGAAGGTTCACTTTTATCGAAAACGAACTCGAAGCAGAATGCGAAGAGGTTCTTGATACAGGAAACAGGATCGTCAGATTCGATTTCAACGGCATATGGGAGGAAGTTCTGGACAAAGCCGGAACAATGCCCCTTCCGCCATACATTCACGAGAAGCTTCAGGACAAAGAACGCTACCAGACAGTCTACTCGAAAACTCCTGGTTCAGCTGCCGCCCCTACCGCTGGGCTTCATTTCACACAAAAGCTGCTGCAGGATCTGAAAGATCAGGGGATCATCATTGCAGAAGTAACTCTTCATGTGGGTCTCGGAACATTCCGTCCCGTAAAGGTCGAAGATGTTACCAAACACGAGATGCATTCCGAATGGTTCCAATTCGACAAAGAAGCTTCCGATATCATTAGAAAAGCAAGAAGCGAAGGAAGAAGGATCATTTCCGTCGGAACCACGTCTACTAGAGTTCTCGAGACGGTTGCGACCAGAGATCCTGAGATGAAGCCATGCTCCGGTGAAACAAATATATTCATCTACCCGGGCTACGAATTCAAATGTGTTAACTCTCTCATTACGAATTTCCACCTTCCGGAGTCGACTCTGATCATGCTCGTTTCCGCTCTGGCAGGAAAAGAGAATGTTCTTAATGCCTACAAAACAGCTGTTGAAGAAAGATACAGATTCTTCAGTTTTGGAGATGCGATGTTCATTACAGACTTAAAGGAGTCCTTATGAGTAAATACCCGATAACCTACGAACACATCCATACGTGTAAACAGAGCGGTGCAAGGCTTGGAATCATCCACACCCCGCACGGAGATATCAAGACTCCTGTATTCATGCCTGTAGGAACTCAGGCTACCGTTAAGGGAATGAGCCCTGATGAGATCTCATCAATGGGCGCCAAGATCATATTGTCCAATACGTACCATCTGTGGATGAGACCGGGATCCGAGCTTATCGCCAAAGCAGGAGGTCTTCATAACTTTATGCACTGGGACAATGCTGTTCTCACCGACAGCGGCGGATTTCAGGTGTTTTCCCTGGCTAAGCCTAAGGATATCGTCGAAGAAGGCGTAAACTTCAGATCCCACATCGACGGATCAAAGCACATCCTTACTCCTGAAAAGTCCATGAAGATCCAAAACGACCTCGGCGCCGATATCATTATGGCTTTTGATGAGTGTTGTCCTTATCCTTCAACATTTAAGTATGCAGCTGACTCTCTGGAAAGAACCACCAGATGGCTTGACCGCTGTATCGAATCTCATGAACGTCCTGAAGATCAGGCTCTTTTTGGAATTATCCAAGGCAATATGTATGAGGAACTCCGTAAAGAAAGCGCTAAGCAGATCTGCTCCAGAGATCTCCCGGGATATGCGATCGGAGGTCTCTCCGTCGGTGAACCTGGCGAGATTATGTATCAGATGCTCGATGTAACTGTTCCTTTGATGCCTGAAGATAAGCCAAGATACCTCATGGGCGTAGGCTCACCTGATTATCTGATCGAAGGCGCCATCAGAGGAATCGATATGTTTGACTGTGTCCTCCCTTCCAGAATGGGCAGACACGGTACTGTCTTGACTTCGCACGGCCGTGTGATCGCCAGAGACAAAAAGTATGCGGAGCTTTTCGAGCCGCTGGATGAGGAATGTAACTGCTATGCTTGTAAGAACTTTACGAAAGCATATATAAGACACCTCCTTAAGGCTAAGGAGATGTTCGGCCAGAGACTTTGCACATGGCATAATATCGCATTCCTTCTGGATCTTATGGAAAAAGTACGTGAGGCTATCGCCAATGACTGTCTCTTAGACTTCAGAGACGAATTCTTCGCCAAGTATTACGGCAAGGATTAAGAATCGATACGCACATTCTCGGTATTTCTGACTATAAAGGTGATGGCTGAAAGGTTGTCACCTTTTAACATATTTACGTCCGATATCCTGCCCACGAGATAATCCATCCACTCTTCAGCACTTATGGAAGAGATAGCATCAGCAAGCACTGCTTCCTTACTGAGATACTTAAAGAATCTCTCAGTTCCGCATATTATCCTGTCTTCGTTATCGATCTTCAGAAGACCGTTTGTAACCTGTCTTATATCACCATCTTTAACGATATAAGCAATGGTCCCTCCGTGCTGCTCCATCTCAATTTCCGTATCGGTTATCCTGATGACCGCATATTCATCATTATGCTTTACGATCTTGGAAAGAAGATAAGTCATATCATCGAACGACATGGATTCAAAGTCATTGGACAGTACTCTGTTTACTGCAAGAGAAACACGTCTGCACATTTCCTTATCATTCATACCATTAACAATAACGGCAACAGTAAACGAGCCGAATCCTACAAAGACTTCGTCATTGTATTCTTCCAGCCCTCCGTTATTCGAAAATGTGTACGTCTCTATCATGTGCTTCCTCAGAAATTGTATTTATTCAGTTTTATCACAATTGCAGAATAATTGTCCTGCCTTTGAAAGTTCTTCATCCTGATCGCGAGCTTGATATTCTCCGCCGTCTTTCTGGCACTGTTACCGATAAGATTGATCATGGAATTAAGTGATATAGCATCAGTTACTCCGTCAGAACATGTAACGATAATATCACCGTCAAAAAGCTTGATCGGAGTTTGGGAATAATTTACACGGATATTGTTATTACCGATAAAATCGACCAACGCCCTGCCCTTCTTATTGAGATAAGCTTCTTCCGTAGTCTTTCCTTCCAAGGTCAAGTTCTTTATAAGGATCCTGGAATATGTCTGCTTAGGATTAAGGCATGTCGCGATATTATTCCTGATAAGAATGATGTTACTGTCTCCGACACTATAGAAATTGAGCCTGTCCTTAAAGACATGGACCATTACAAGCGTCGCACCGCCTTTTCGAGCATATTTCTCGAAAACACGACCTGATATTTTCTTGATGCAGTCTGCTACGACTTCAGAATCGTAGAAATTTATTGGAAAAAGTTTCTCAACCTCATCGATAACGAATTTCGAGATCTCCGAACCATACTTAAGTCCGCCCATTCCGTCGGAAACACAGGCCATGATGCCATAATCAACATAATCATCCAAGTGAGAGATATAAAGGGAATCTTCCTGGCGTTCTCTGTTTCCCTTCTCATAAAAGTACGAAACGTCTGCAAAAAGAGGATACTCTTCTTCTTTCGCATCATTGAGTCTTGCAGTTCTGATAAGCTGAATTAGGAGATTGGATATCCAGACAAGTGAAATAATGACTGCCACTATCAGCAATGCCAATATGATCAAACCGATCTTAGATTGTGATGACAGAGCCGAAAAACCCACGAAACACCCCTATTCTGTTAATCCCCTACTGATTCTCCTTATCAGTATACTCTATGTTTGTGTTTTCGTCATTTTCATCATCTTCAGTCACAGGTACTATGTACTTATTAACCAGCTCATTCGTAAAGAAAGCCATAAGATACTGCCACAAAACAAATCCGATAGTCAGATAATAGACTACGGCGATCGCATAAGCAAAGTATGTTGTCGTAAATAAAAGTACGCAAGGAAGGAAAATAAGAAGAACCGTAAGAAGGACCATAAGTCCGATACAAGGAATAAACTTAACAAGGAAGAATATTCCGCCGTTCTTATAGATCTTTCGAAGCGGGAGTTCAACGGTAACGATAAGATAATTGACCATATTATGGATGATGGTAAATATCATGAACGCAACGAAGAACAGAACTGATACTGCAGTTCCGAACCTTCCGAAATGGTTAGCATAAAAGCCAACTGCAAAAAGAGTTATCAATGTAAAAAGCCATGAGATGATCATAGAGATCAGTGACTGCTTCCAGTTCTGCTTCACTCCATCCTTAAAATCACTCAACAAAAAGGTACCATGACCACGGGCTATGTTTCTGTATATCGTCGAAAAGCCTGCCTGAAAAGGTCCGATAGATATCAATGTACTTCCTATCAGGAACATAACACAGAATACGATAATGAGATAATAAAGCTGATAACCGGCATCATTTCCGACATCATTCATTGTCTGATTACCGATAATACCAAGTTCATTCATATATGAAATAAAGTTTTCGGGAACAAAGATCGGGTTCAGATTCGGAAGCAATACGAGACAATAACCGAATGCTACCAACATAGACGGTATATTCAGTATAAGGAACATCGCATTTACCAGTACGAACTTCAAAAAATACGTACCAAAGCTCGAGAAAAACCTGTATACCGGACCATGGTCATTGATATCAAAATCAAGATCTTCGGTTGGTACTTTATTCTTGAAAAACATCTCAAGCTCTCCTTAATGAATCTATATACTCACGATATGAGGCGATCTTATTGAGTGATCTGTCAGCCAAAGCAAGGTTCTTATCCTTCTTTGCAGTCTTGCCCTTGAACTTTCTGCCTATCGGGTCGATTATACCAAAGTTTGCATTCATTGGAACAAACTTCTTGATGTTAGGGTCTGAAACATATTGAGCCATAGAACCGATAACCGTCTCACCGTCAAACTTGAACTTAGGCTCGATTCCCAAAAACTTATGATAAGCATAGTAAGCAGCTAGAAAACCGGATCCTGTAGATTCAATATAACCCTCAACACCGGTTATCTGTCCTGCGAAGAATATGTTCTCATCTTCCCTTAAAGAATAGTCAGGATTAAGGACCTGAGGACTCTTAAGGTAAGTATTTCTGTGCATTACTCCCATTCGCAGGTATTCGGCGTTTTCAAGTCCCGGTATAAGTCCAAAGACCCTCTTCTGTTCTCCGAATTTAAGCCTCGTCTGAAATCCTACAAGATTATACATGCTCTTTGCTCTGTTATCCTGGCGGAGCTGAAGACATGCATATGGTTCTTTTCCAGTCTTCGGATCGATAAGGCCGACCGGTTTCAAAGGACCATACCTCATCGTATCTTCTCCACGCTTAGCCATCGACTCTATAGGCATACATCCTTCAAAGACTATCTCTTTGTCAAAGCCCTTTACATCAGCCTGTTCAGCCGTGATAAGCTCATTATAGAATCTTAAGTACTCATCTTTATCCATAGGGCAATTAATATAATCATCTCCGCCCTTGCCGTATCTTGAAGCTGCGAAAGCTTTACTCATATCTATGGAATCCTTAGAAACTATAGGTGCTGCGGCATCAAAGAAATGGAGATCGCTTCCGCCTGTAAGTCTTAAGATATCATCATAGAGCTCACCGTCAGTCAAAGGACCTGTAGCAACTATCGTAATCGCATCCGTCGGGACTTTCTTAATCTCCTCATGGATTACTTCAATATTGGGACATCCATTGATCTTAGAAGTGATATAGTCGGAAAACTCATCTCGGTCTACTGCCAAAGCTCCGCCTGCAGGGACCTGAGAATTATCTGCAGCTTCCATTATCAAAGAACCCATCTGTCTTAATTCCTCTTTAAGAAGACCAATGGCATTCTCGATCGAAGCTGCTCTAAGGGAATTACTGCACACCAATTCAGCGAATCCGTCCTTATGATGGGCATCACTCTTTCTTATCGGCTTCATTTCATAAAGCCTTACTTTAATACCCAAAGAAGCAAGCAAATATGCGGCCTCGCAACCGGCAAGTCCTGCTCCTACTACGTTAACGTATTCTCTGTTTTCATGCATAGATTATCACCGGATCAAGATTTTGTTTTCTTGGCGTTAGTCTGGCAATCCTTATTGGAACACTTGAGATATTTCTTACCTCTGAATGTCTTATATACCATGTAAGAACCGCAAGTCTCACACTTCTTGTCATCAGCAGGAAGATCCCATGAGATAAACTCACAGTCCTTATCGGAACCTTCTTTAGCACAAACATAGAAAGTCTTGTTTCTGCGCTTCTTGGCCTGCTTGATGAAAAGTTCAGAGCCGCAAAGAGGACAGTGAGAACCTGAAGCCTTTACCTTGATATTGTCTGTATAATCGCACTCAGGGAAATTGGAACAAGCTATAAACTTGCCGAACCTTCCTGATTTGATAAGGAGCTCACCCTTATTGCACTTAGGGCAAGTCTCACCTGTATGTTCATCTTCAAACTTGACCTTCTCAATGGACTTGCCGGCTTCAATGATCTGCTTATGGAAATTAGGATAGAATGAATCCATTACCTGAACCCAATCTGTCTTTCCTGACTCAACATCATCGAGCTTTTCTTCCATATCAGCCGTAAAGGAAACGTCAACGATCTCCTTGAAGTTTCCTGCAAGCATATCTGTAACAAGCTTACCAAGTTCTGTTATCTTGATAAGTCTGCCTTCTTTCTTAACATAATCACGTTCAAGGATAGTAGAGATAGTCGGGGCGTATGTTGACGGACGTCCGATACCATTCTCTTCAAGAGCCTTGATGAGTGTAGCTTCTGTATAATACGGCGGAGGCAACGTGTGTTTCTGTTCTCCCGTAACGCCAAGATTCTTAAGGACATCGCCCTCATTTATCTCAGGAAGCTTAACCTTTGTGTTCTCATCATCAGGATTCTCTGTTGTTTCTTCATTAACATCCTCGTAAACAGCAAGGAATCCAGGGAAAGTAACTGTCTCACCCTGTGTTCTGAATACCTGACCATTAGCAGTAAGATCCAAAGAAACCGTATCCAAATTTACAGATGCCATCTGAGAAGAGATAAATCTCTCCCAAATGAGCTTATAAAGCTTATATTGATCAGTATGAAGCGAAGACTTTATTGATTCCGGCGGGAATTCAAAATGAGTAGGTCTAATAGCCTCATGTGCGTCCTGTGATGAATTCTTGTTACTGTATGATCTGCTGGTCTTAGGGAGATACTCCTTGCCATAGCGTTCTTCGATATATGATCTTGCGAACTTAACTGCCTCGTCGGAAATACGAACAGAGTCAGTACGGATATATGAAACCAAAGCATTCTGGCCGTGACCTGTTATCTCAACACCTTCGTATAACTGCTGAGCAACGGACATCGTCTTCTTTGAGGAGAAACCGAGTCTCTTTGAAGCTTCCTGCTGCAAAGTAGAAGTAGTAAACGGAGGAAACGGATTTCTCTGTCTCTTGCCCTTCTTAACTGAAGTAGCTACAAAATCTTCCTTACCGACCTTAGAGATAACCTCATCAGCGGATTTCTTATCGCTGAGTTTTACCTTATTGATCTTAGAACCATCGTTAACTCCGTAGAATCTGGCCTTAAACTCATGCTTCTTACCTGATGGAGTAATGAGGGCATTAACAAGCCAATACTCCTCCGGAACAAAACTGTCGATCTCGGCATCCCTGTCCATTACGATCTTTGTAGCAACAGACTGAACACGACCTGCAGAGAGGCCTTTTCTGATCTTCTGCCACAAAAGAGGACTTAACTCATATCCGACAAGTCTGTCCAATACACGTCTTGCCTGCTGAGCATTAAAGAGATTAATATCTATCGTTCTAGGTGATTCAATAGCATTCTTAACTGCATTTTTCGTAATCTCGTTAAATGTTATACGACATTTAGTATTGAGATCTATATTAAGTGTTTTGGCGATATGCCAAGCGATCGCTTCTCCCTCACGGTCCGGGTCGGTTGCGATATATACAAAATCAGCCTCTTTGCTGAGTTGCTTTAATTCTTTAATTATCTTTTCTTTACCGCGCATATTAATATAGATAGGTTTATAACCATTTCTAATATCAACAGCAAGCGTAGCAGCCGGAAGATCTCTGATGTGACCAACCGAAGCAGCAATCTTAAAATCTTTACCGAGGTATCTGCCAATAGTCTTAGCTTTAGCCGGAGACTCAACAATTACCAAATATTTCGCCATAACAATTCACCTAGCACAAAAATAATCATACAAATAATACATATACTTCAATGTTTCGTGATTGTCAAAAGAAATTTTCCGCGGGTTTGTTCAACCTTGCCATCCATCTCCAGTTCAGATAACAATGCAGATAGCCTATAAAACGGTATGTTTATGCGTGTTGATAAATCATCTGAAGTTTGCGGTTTCGTACCTAATTCATTGATTATCATCTTCTTCCAATCCTCGTCGCCAAGTTCCTCAGGATCCTTATTGAAGAGCAATAAACTGTTATTTTCGTTCATCCCATTGCCTAAAAGCCTGTAAAAACTGCATTCAGCAATATCGTTTATCACATCCTCAGATCCAAGAAGGATATTTGCCCCATCCAAAATAAGCCTTAGTCCGCCCATAGCATTCTCACTATAGATGGTATTAGGAAGGACATATACGCTTTTCCCCTGTGCTGCCGCAAATGACGCGGTATGAAGAGTCCCGCTGTGAATACCAGCCTCCATGATAAGGCAAACATCGGAAATGGCTGATATAAGCCTGTTTCTTGAAGGAAAATACTGTCTTTGTGCTTTGGTTCCCGGCGGCATTTCAGATATGATTAGTCCATTACGGCACATCATCTCATAGATATCTCTGTTATTCCATGGATATATGTTATCAGGTCCCCCGGCTAGGAAAGCAATTGTCTTCCCTTTATTGTTAAGAGCTGTAAGGTGAGCCTGACGGTCTATACCGTTAGCCATACCTGAAACAATGATAATTCCTTTATTTACCAGATCCTTGACGATATCTGCTGTCGCCGTCAAGGCGTATCCGCTCGGGTCCCTGGATCCGACGATAGCACAGCAACCCTGATCCAAAGATTTAAGGATGCTTCGATCACCTTTACAGAAGACCAGCCTTGGCATCCCGCTTAAAAGTTTCCAGTATGAAGGATAATCTTCATCATTACAGGTAACAGTAAATATCCCTGTAGATCTACAATCGTCTTCATATTCTCTTGCCTTGGTTTCAATAATGGAATAATGCTTAAGTATCTGCTCAAGCTTAGTCTTTAGCATTAGCGAAACATCAGAATGAACAGCATTACTTAAAACGTTGGGATCTATAAAATCAGTAAAATCCTTGATCAATCCTAATTTCTGGAGTTCATTTGTATCTTTGTTGCTTATATAACCTTCGTAAAAGCAGGCTGCCCAAAACAATTTCGAAAGTTCTGTCATAGTTTGCTCCTGAATCTGTAGCTCATAGCTTCAGCTATGTCGCTTTCCTTCATATCTCTTCTTTCTTCGATATCTGCTATAGTCCTTCCGACTTTCAATAACCTTTTGAAGCTTCGTACTGAATAGCCGCCAACAGAAGCTGCTCTGGAAGCATAATCGATTACACTTGAATCTGCCCTCAGAACTTCTGACAGGTTCTCGCTGTCAAAACTTCCATTAAGAGCATATGGCTTATCGGTATTTTTATATCTTTCCCTTTGTATCTCCCAGCAAGTCTTTACTCTGCTTCTAAGTTCCCTGCTCTTCTTCTCGTTAACAGAGGATACCGATTCCTTAAGGCCGGCAGCATCAACTTGATACATCTCCGTAACTATATCCAGACGATCCGAGAAAGGTCCCGATATCTTCGTAAGATAACCGTCACGAACTGATTTAGTGCATGTACACTTACTCGGTTTTTCAAGCCAAAGACCACACCTGCAAGGATTCGTTGCACCAACAAAGAGAAAATCAGAAGGAAAACGCATTTCCTTTCCTCCTTTTTTAAGTTCAACGTACCGGTCTTCCATCGGGATACGCATCGTATCTATAAACCTGGTGTTGTATTCACACAGCTCATCGACAAACAATACTCCGTGATTAGCCAGACTTATCTCACCGGGCTTAAATCCGTTGGCAGTTCCTATGAGACCAGTCAGGTTTAAAGAAGGCGTGACAGTCCTGAATGGTCTATCATAAGACGATGCCGATATTGCGGATTCAAGTCCGATGGAGTTATTGAGCATAAATACGTCTTTTAATTCACGTTGATCCAACGGCGGCATCAGGCCTTGGATGATCCTTGCTGCCGTAGTCTTACCGGAACCACTGCTTCCTATAAGAAGGATATTGTGCCAGCCGCACGCTGATAAGAATACTGATCTTGAAGCTTTTTCCTGTCCCTTAAGTACTGAAAAATCAAGAACATCCTTATCTTTCTCGTCAAAAACAGGGATAGTCGGGATCCTGGCTCTAAAATCATACATTGAGATATGACCACATACTGAACGAAGATCTGAAACAAAGATGCATTCCTGACCGCAACATGCTGCACTATCGCGTTCTTCACAAGGAATAAAGCACGCATCAAAACTTGATTTCT
>CADCQX010000048.1 GCA_902803695.1 Oscillospiraceae bacterium | reverse complement strand
GTGCCCCAAGTGCGGCGGCGTAATGACAAGAGTTACAGAGGTTATCGACTGCTGGTTCGACTCAGGCGCTATGCCTTTTGCACAGTATCACTATCCTTTTGAGAACAAGGAGTTCTTTGAGTCCCATTATCCGTGTGATTTCATCTCCGAGGCTTTGGACCAGACAAGAGGATGGTTCTATTCTCTTATCGCTATCAGTACTGTTCTTTTCGGAAAAGCTCCGTTTAAGAACTGTATCGTTATGGGTCTTGTTCAGGATGAGAACGGTCAGAAGATGAGTAAGCACAAGGGTAACGTTGTAAGCCCTTGGGATATCCTCACTAATCAGGGTGCAGATGCTGCTAGATGGTATTTCTACAGTGCTAACTCACCATGGCTTTCCAACAGATTCTCTGATGCTGCAGTTAACGAAGGCCAGAGAAAGTTCATGGGAACACTTTGGAACACATATGCATTCTACGTAATGTACGCTGATATCGATAACTTCGATCCTACAAAGTACACTCTTGATACAGAGAACCTCTGTGCAATGGACAGATGGGTACTTTCCAGACTTAACACTCTCATCAAGAATGTTAATGAAGAGATGGCAGGTTACGACATCACAACAGCTGCAAGACTCATTCAGGATTTCACAGATGAGCTTTCCAACTGGTACGTAAGAAGAGGCCGTGAGAGATATTGGGGCGGCGAGATGACAAAGGATAAGGTCGATGCATTCATGACCCTTTACACGGTTCTTGATGAGTTCACAAGACTTATCGCTCCGTTCGTTCCGTTCATCTCCGAGTCTATCTATCAGAATATCGTAAGAACGGTTAATCCTGATGCACCTTTGTCGATCCATATGTGTGATTGCCCTGAGGTTAAGGAAGAACTCATCGATAAGAATCTTGAAGAAGAGATGGATCTCGTTCAGAACATCGTTGTTCTCGGCCGTGCTGCAAGAGCTCAGGCTAACATGAAGAACAGACAGCCATTGTCTGAGATCTTTGTTGTTGCTGATAAGAAGCTTGATGAAGAGTACGGACAGATCGTATGTGAAGAGCTTAACGTCAGAACCATCAAGTGTCTTGAGGATGCCGGCGAGCTCGTTGACTATAAGCTCAAGCCACAGCTCCGTACATGCGGACGCAAGTTCGGTCCTAAGCTCAACGCTGCTAAGGAAGTAATCGCTAACCTTAACGGTAAGGAGATCGTAGCTAAGGTTAAGGAAGGTCCTGTAACCATCACTGTCGACGGTGAGGACTTTGAGATGAACGAGGAAGATTTCCTTGTTGAGACGATCCAGCCTGAAGGTCTTTCCACTCAGGAAGATAAGGGCATCACAGTATCCCTCAACATCGTTCTTACAGATGACCTTATCGAAGACGGCTTCGTAAGAGAGATGATCTCCAAGATCCAGACTCAGCGTAAGGAGACAGGTCTTGAGGTTGTCGACAGAATAGTATTATCATATAGCGGTAATGCTAAGCTTGCCGAGATCATCGAGAAGAAGAAGGAGTTTATCGCTTCTGAAGTTCTCGCTGCCGAGATCAAGGAAGGCGAAGGTTCTAATATGAAGGAATGGTCTATCAACGGTGAGAAGGTATTCTTCAACGTTGAAAAGGCCTAAGAGGAAATAGTAATGCTGTTTTATCTTATACGTGCGACCCATGACCCGAAAGAGATAGCATACATCCTTCTGATGTATATTCTCGCGCTGTCCATAGCGTTTGCGTGCCATGAGTTCGCACATGCCTTTGTGGCACTGAAACTGGGAGATGATACGGCCAAGCATATGGGCCGTGTCACACTCAATCCTTTGGCTCACATTGATGCTAAGGCATTGATCCCTCTTTTGCTCATGGGATTCGGTTGGGGTAAACCTGTTCCTGTCGATCCGTCCAAACTTACCAAGTTCAAGAACAGATCGATATCGATCATCCTTGTTTCGATAGCAGGTGTTACAGCCAATTTCATATTGGCACTTCTGGCGGGAATCTTTTATGTCCTGGCTTACAAGCTCATTCCGGAGGATTTTCAGTTCCTTCAGATGATCATCGACTTCCTGGAAATGTGCATGTCGCTCAATCTCGGTCTTTTGGCGTTCAACCTTCTTCCTATACCTCCGCTCGACGGATTCAGGGTAATTGTTGAACTGCTTCCGGTAAAGTTCAGATATACTGGATTTTTTAAGTGGTATGTCAGATATGCACCTTTGATCCTTTTTGGAGTGATCATCATAGGCGCATTTGCGAATGTTTCATTCCTTTCAGGAATAATCAGCATTATCGAGTGGCCTTTTACATGGGTCATCGGTAAAGTAATGGCTCTGCTATATATGTTGTTATAAAGGAGAAAGCAGATGGAAGAGACTATTCATCAGAAGCCTGAACTTAAGATCAGGCACTTTGAAGGTCCTCTCGACCTGCTTTTTCATTTGATCGAAAAAAACGACATAGATATCTACGATATTCCGATATCTGATATCACCAAGCAGTATATGGATCATCTCGAAAAAATGCAGCAGCTCGATATGGAGGTCGCTTCTGAGTTCCTTGTCATGGCAGCTACACTGGTCCACATAAAATCCAGGATGATGCTTCCGAACAGAAAAGCGGAAGATCAGACAGAGGAAGAAGACCCGAGAGAAGAACTTGTTATCAGCCTGTTGCGTTATAAGCGCTGTAAGTTCCTTGCAGGTGAACTTAAAGTACGACATGAGGATTTCCAGAACTGCTATTACAGGGTCCCTATGACAGCCAAATCCCTGGATATCGAGTTTGAGGCTCCGCCTCAGGAATTTGATCCTGAACTGTTTAACGAAGCCGTAGATATCGTATGTAAGCGTAACGAGATCAGATTCGCGGATATCTCCGCCAAGATCACTCACATCCTCAAGAGAGACAAACTCTCGGTAAGAGAGAGGATGAAGTCACTTTTTAAGTCGATCACCAAAAGAGGCAAGTGCTTCTTCCACGAACTCTTTCCTAAGGGAAAGGTCGAGAAGATCGACAGGATCGTCGGATTTCTTGCCGTTCTGGAACTTCTGAGAAATAACAGTATCAAAGCAGAACAGAAGAAACCGTTTGACGTAATACTTCTTGAAGAGAAAAGAGCAGGGGAAACATAATGGACGTTAAGAAAGACTACAATGCAGAAGATCTTCCGATCGAGGGTGAGCAGACCCTGGATGAATTCTTTGTGCAGGAAAAGATGCCGAAGAAGGCCAAGTCCGATAATCTTGTTGATGATTTTGAACTTCCTGTTCAGGAACTTTCCAGTGCTCTTGAAGCGATCCTTTTTGTAAGCGGTGAGTCAGTTTCACTTGCAAGACTTGAAGAGATAACGGGAATCAATAAGGAACTTATCGTTAAAGCGATGGACAAACTGATAAGTGAGTATCAGAATAATCCTTGGGGAGGTCTTTTGATCAGAAAAGCCGAGGATTCCTACATAATGTGCACTAAGCCTTCAATGAAGAAGGTATTGGAGAGAATGTTCATGCCTAGGATGAAGGCTCCGCTTTCCCAGGCTTCTTATGAGACACTTGCTATCGTAGCTTATAATCAGCCGGTAACGAGAGCTCAGGTAGAAGCTGTCAGAGGCGTATCGAGCGACAGCATCATCTCGAGGCTCCTGGACAGGGGATGGATCGAAGAAGCAGGTTACCTGGATGCTCCGGGTCGACCTACACTGTTTAAGACATCTGAGCAGTTTCTCCTGGAATTCGGCATAAAATCCATTGATGATCTGCCATCCATGGAACTTATGAGCTATAAGACTATCAGAGATCTCGAGCAGTCACTTGAGGATGCTGCGGGAGCAAATGATAACAGACAGATTTCCATTGACGGACTTCTTGAAGAAAAGAAGGCTGAGGATGAAAATGAAGGGAAGGAAGAATTCCCGGAAAGCGATTTTGACGAGAAGTAAGAAGGTCAGGTTATGAGTTTGATTTTTGACGAGATTACTAACAGAATGGATTCAATGAGTAAGGGCCATAAGGCCATTGCTTCGTATATCCTCGACAATTACGACAAGGCAGCATACATGACTGCATCAAAGCTCGGTGAGGCCACAGGCGTCAGTGAATCTACAGTTGTACGTTTTACGATGGAACTCGGTTTTGACGGTTATCCTCATTTCCAGAATACTCTTAAGGAAGAGTTGAAGAGCAAGCTTACTTCCGTTCAGCGTCTTGATGCCACAGAGCGTTTTGCCGATGATGCAACTGCTATAAGAGACATCATGCAGGCTGATATAGATAATCTTAAGGCTACTTTGAATGAAGTTTCCACCGAATCCTTTGAGGAAGCCGTTAAGACTATCCTCGGAGCCAAGAAGATATATCTTATGGGTCTTCGTTCCAGTTCTCCGTTGTCATCATTTATGCATTTTTACATGACACTCCTTTTCGATGATGTCATTCATATTCACAGTAACAGCGCCAACGAAGTTTTCGAGCAGATCCTTCCTATTACAAAAGATGATGTAATGATCGGAATCTCCTTCCCTAGATATTCCACACGTACCGTAAACTCCATGGCTTATGCAAAGGATAAGGGTGCAAAGGTAATCGTTATTACGGATAAGGACAACACGGCACTTACCGAGAATGCCGACATCAAGCTCTTCGCCAGATCCAGCATGGCGTCATTCGTTGACTCGCTTGCTGCACCTCTTTCGCTTATCAACGCGCTCCTTGTTACACTCGGAATGCACAGAAAAGACCACATCAAGAGTTCCTTTGAAGCCCTCGAAGGCCTCTGGTCCAAGTACAGCGTATACGAAGGCGACCGTATGAAGAAGGAGGGAAATAATGAGTAATATCCCAGAAAGCAAATTTACTTCATCCGCGGTAATCATGCTCGCCATAACTGAGAGCAGAGAAGAGGAAAACGAGCTTAAGGCAAAGTTCCAGGCACAGAATATCAAATGTGCTGCCGTTGATTTCGGAGGAGAATTTATTTCATCCGTATCGAAAATTATCGAAAAAGCTATTGTTACCTCCCAGAAAGCCGGTATTATCTCAGATTCTCATAATGAGGAAGGTGCAGTTGCCGGTGCTGCAAGAGAAGCTGTATCTCAGATATCTCAAAAAGCCATCGGACTAAACGTGGGCGGAAAGATCGCAGTAGCAAGATATGGCAATCATTTGAGCGTATGTTTATATTTTGGAATAGGTATGTTAAATCTTAACGAGATCGCAATAGGTCTCGGACATAGAGCAATCTAAGGAGGAATACAAATGGATATTTATCAGATCGCTATCGACGGACCTTCAGGTTCAGGAAAGAGTACTCTTGCAAAGGGTGTATCGAAAAGACTCGGTATCATGTATCTCGACACGGGAGCTATGTACCGTACATGCGGTTTATATGCGATCAAGAAGGGTGTAGATCCTAAGGATGAGGCTAAAGTAAAAGAACTCATGGATCAGATGGATCTTAAGATCGAGTTCAAAGACGGTGAGCAGCATATGATCATTGACGGCGAGGACGTAACAGGCCAGATCAGAACACCTGAAGTATCCAGAGCAGCTTCAAATATCAGTACGCTTCCTGTTGTAAGGAGCAAGATGGTCGATATGCAAAGAAAGATCGCCAAGGAACAGAGCTTTGTCCTGGACGGAAGAGACATCGGTTCCAACGTTCTTCCTGATGCAAAGTACAAGTTCTTCCTTACAGCTTCTGCTGAGATAAGAGCTGAAAGAAGAGTCAAGGAATTAAACGAGCGCGGAGATTTCTCCCAGAACTACGAGGAAGTCCTTAAGGACATCAAGTGGAGAGACGAGCAGGATTCAACAAGAACTAATGCTCCGCTCGTAAAAGTTGCTGATGCTATCGAGATCGATACTTCAAAGATAACGATAGAGGAGACCCTCGAGGCACTCTTGTCACAGGTAAAGGAGTAAGCATGGAAATAAAGGTCGCTAAGCAGGCAGGTTTTTGTTTTGGAGTCAAGAATGCAGTTGATACTGCATACAGATCAGTTGAGACAATAAAAGACAGAAAACTATACATGCTCGGCGAACTTACTCATAATGATTTCGTTGTAAATGAACTGATTTCTAAAGGCTTCATTCTGATCAATTCCCCTGAGGAGGCGACAGAGGGAAGCCTTGTCCTTTTAAGGGCACATGGCGTTACTTGTGAGATAAAAGATAAGCTGAAGAAAATGAATTGCGAAGTGCTTGATTGCACTTGTCCGTTCGTTGACAAGATACACAAGATCGTAAAAGAACAAGCCGAAAACGGAAAAAACATAGTTGTAACAGGTGCAAAAGGTCATCCGGAAGTAGTAGGAATCTGTAGCGAGGCTCCGGCGGATAAAGTGTTCGTAATAAGCTCTGCAGAGGAGATTTCGGACATTCCGTTTCCGCTTGACAGTGCCGTTATAGTGTCACAAACTACATTCTCAACAGTAGAATTCGAGAAAATTTGTGCAATTGTCAAAAATCAAATTGCAAAATCTTGCATTTTTGATACAATATGTATTACGACGGAAAGCAGGCAAAAAGAAGCTTTACAGTTATCCATGGATTCTGATGTCATGTTAGTCATAGGCTCAGGGCACAGTTCCAATACCCGTAAACTCTTTGATATTTGCAGAAGTCATTGCGTAAGAACGTACCTTGTTTCTGACGCCTCTGAAGTAAGGAAACTTATTCAGGAAGGATCTATTTCTTTTTCTGACAGGGTCGGAGTGACGGCTGGTGCTTCTACGCCTCAATGTATTATTTTGGAGGTTGTCGGCGAGATGAGCGAGAACGAAGTTATGACGAATCAGGAACAGACTGATATCAATTTTGGGGACTATATCGATAGTATTCCACAACTAAG
>CADCQX010000047.1 GCA_902803695.1 Oscillospiraceae bacterium | reverse complement strand
TACTGCTCTATACTGACTTCGGATTTGTTAAGAACGGAAACTTCATGCAGTACAAACTGTGATGTGATTTTTACTGCTGTTTCACACAAAATAGTGCTGTCTTACTAAAACGGAAATATCACGGATATTTCCGTTTTGTATTAGTTAAATGTTTAGTTGTAAAAAATCCGTGATAAAATGTTTTTGGAGTAAGAAGGGAGGGGTAGATACCATGGAGAAAAGCGAGGCTATCAGGAAACTTAATAACTACATTGCTGTACTGAACGAGATCGATGCTACCAAAGCGCACCTTCTCGAAGCGAAGACAAGGTCCAAAATGTATATCAATGTTCCGGAAAAGAGGCATATGCTTGGAAGATATCTGTGGCCGTTTCTTGCCGGTGCGACATTTGTCTGTCTGTTTCTCTGCTTAATTGGTGACCGTATCTTTAATGCAGCTGACTATGTATGGGAAATGCTATTTATATTCGGACTTACAGCTGTATATATCTTTATTTCCATTGCAATCGCGAAACTCATCCAGAACAGACAAAATAAGATTTTGGCTGAGGAGCAGGCTATCCAAAAACGCAATGAGAGAGAAAGAAGGGAGAAGATCGTACAGCGTTACGAATCTGAATTGGCAAAGCAGGAATCTGTCATTAATGAGATGGAGTCGATCCTGCCGGGTGTCTGCAGAAATGTTGAGTCTGCAAGGGTTATACAGAATGCACTCAGACTTGGCAAAGCACAGACTATTGAAGAGGCTGTTAAGGTTAACATGGAGGGATGAAATGGACAGAATTGAGACCGTAGCAAGACTTGATGCTTACATAAAAGCCATGGAACAGAAAAAAGAAAATGAAGAAGAAATAGAGGAGCTGGAGAGCAAGATCAGAACCCCGGCAGATCCTTCTTACAATTACACCTTAATAAGATTTTTATGGCCTTTCCTGGTTTTGTATCCTGTGCTTGTAACATTGATCTCTGTTTCTTTTGCTTTGCTTGTAAAGGCTCAGACAGAAAGTGATCTGTACTTCATAGTGATAATAAGTTTGGGAGTTTACTTTATAACTTCCGTATTCATCGCAAAAGCATTGAGAAAGAGGAAGTGTGAGAAAGAATACAAGGAGAGGGTTTTGATAAAGGAGAAAGAAGACGAGATAAGGAAAAGGAGAATACAAGATCTTGAGAATGAGAATAAAGAGCATCTTGAGATCATTCAGGCAAACAAAGATCTGTTACCTGCCAGCTGCAGGAATCTTGAATCAGCCAAAAAGATCAAGACATATCTGATAAAGGGTAAATTCGATACGATAGAAGAAGCGGTAGAATTTATATTCTGAAAACAGAAGTGGTTACTTACAAAAAAGTAACCACTTTTCTTTAGGCTGTACTGGGTTATAATGCGGAAAAACTCAGATGAGGAATAACTTATGAAAAAGATCGGTTTAGTCGGTGGAACAGGACCTGAGTCCACATTAATGTATTACAGGAAACTCAATGAAGAGATGGACAGGATTACAGGCGGAAGAGATATGCCTGAGATCGTCATTGAGAGCGTCAACTTCAGAAAGATGTGGGGCTATGTTGAGAGAAATGAGACAGGTGATCTTGCTGATTATCTCGAAGAAAAACTGAACGGTCTTGCAAAGTGTGACGCGGAAGTCATAGCACTTACTGCCATTACCTGTCACGTTGTATACGATGAACTGGCTGCAAGATTTGATAAGCCGATCGTAAGCATTCCCAAGACTGTCTGCGATGAGGTCGTGTCCAAAGGTATTAAGAAGATAGGTCTCCTCGGTACCATGTTCACGATGGAACGGGACTACATGAAGAAGGATCTGAACGATGCAGGTGTGGAAGTTTTCGTGCCCGGAGAAGATGACAGAAAACTTGTGGCAAAGAGAATATTGGAAGAGTTGGAACTTGGCATTGTTAAGGAGTCAACGCTCAAAGAGCTTATTGATGTCATTAACAGAATGAAGGACGAGAACGGCATCGAAGGTGTCATTTTAGGATGC
>CADCQX010000046.1 GCA_902803695.1 Oscillospiraceae bacterium | reverse complement strand
TATAGTAGGAACACATGATGAGCATCCACATGAGATAATACTTTGCCTCGGATGTCAGATTGACTATACGGAGAACCGCAGGCGTAGATGCCGCGGTTAAGACTCCAAGGATTATTCCGCTTATTATCGAGATCCTGAATATCTTCTCACCATATTCTTTTCCGCGCTTAAGATCTCCTGCCCCGAGTTCGTTACCTACTACGATCGAACCACCTGCAGCCAAAGCAAAACAGAAACATGATACGAGATCTTTTATTACTGCGGCTATAGCATTTGCAGCTACGACATCTGAATTAAGATGTCCGATGATTACGGAGATCATGGTGAAACCTATTCCCCATGAGATGTTATTAAACAGGAGCGGACCTGAGTATTTACTGAAATCCTTACGCATATCAAGATCAGTCTTGATTATGTCTTTGATGCGGATCTTGATCTTTTTCTTAACGATGATCAAAACAAGAGCACTGATACAACCGATCGCAGATGAGATGGTCGTAGCAAGTGCGGCACCTCTGGCTTCAAGCTTCGGAGCTCCAAGAAGGCCATAGATAAACACGGCATTTAAGATAACATTTGAAACTACCATCGCGATGCTTATTACGGTACTCCAGATTACAAGACCGGAATTCTTAAGTACATTTCCGAATATCTGTGCAAGGCCCGTGAAGATATAAGCGAAAGCTACAAATCTTAAATACCTGATTCCATGAGAGATAATGATCGGATCGTTTGTGTATATACGCATGACACCGAGAGGGTCAAACATCGCAAGACCGAAAAAGACAAGAAGGATCGGGATCGCAAGTTTCAAAGAATAACCAACGATCTTCTCGAATGATCTAATATCACCTTTGCCCCAATACTGAGCAACAAAAAGACTCATTCCGCTGACTATCGCGAAAAGGAATATATTCAGAACGAACATAGCCTGTGCTGCCAGTGATACGGCAGCCATCTGATCCTGATCAAGATACACGAGCATCATCGCGTCCGAAATCGGGACGAGAGAAAACATGAAGTTCTGTATCGTGATCGGCAATATGATCTTTATGAGCTTTCCTGCAAAACTGTTTTTAGTTTCCATAGGGTTAAGTTATAACATATGTTTGTAACAGATGTATCCTAAGAATCGAACATTTATCGTATAATTGTTTTACAAAATTAGTTAGAGGTTTACATATGAAACTTACAAGTTCAAATATTGATTTCATGTCTGAGATCATTTCCATAAGAAGCGTAGGATCTGATCCCGTTCCCGGAGCACCATTCGGAGAAAAAAACCGCGAGGTACTCGAAGTATTCTTAAACAAAGCAAAGTCTCTCGGATTTAAGACAAATGTTTTCAACGATAAAGTCGGCTATATAGATCTTGGCGAAGGCGAAAAGACTGTCGCAATTGTATGCCACCTTGATGTTGTTCCTGAGGGAGACGGATGGGAAACGGATCCGTTTACACTGACGATAAAAGACGATACTTTCTACGCGAGAGGAATCGTTGATGATAAAGGTCCTGCTCTCGCATCTTTCTTTGCTTTATGTAAGCTCAAAGAAGAAGCAAAAGATCTCGGTTGCAGGATAAGACTTATCCTCGGAACTGACGAGGAAAGAACATGCGACTGCATGCATGAGTATGTTACAAATCCTGACACTATAATTCCTGATTGCGGTTTTACTCCTGATGCGGAATTCCCTGCTATCTTCGCTGAAAAAGGAATCCTTCAGGCTACGTTCCAGTCTTCAGGTATAAGCAATGTAAGTATTAACGGAGGAAGTGCCGCCAACATGGTCCCTGCGATCTGCAAAGGAACGATCGACGGCAACGAATTCGAGAGCGTCGGTAAACCTGCCCACGCATCTAAGCCTGACCTCGGCATCAACGCCATAACAAAGTTTGTAGATGAGCACTATGTTAAGTGCGATGTTTTCGATTTCATAAAGTATTATTTCCTGAACGATAATGTAAAGGAACTTACAGGTTGTGATATTACCGATCTTTCCGGTGAACTTACTTCAAACGTCGGCATATTGAAGGTTGATAAGGACTGTCAGTCAGTAACGGTGGACTTCAGATATCCTGCTACTTTCCCGAGCGAGAAGCTTATTGATTCGTTGAAAGAAGCAGCTGCAAGATTCAATCTTGTCGGAGAATACGATAAGCATCATATGAAGCCTATTGTTTTCGAGAAGGATTCGCCTCTTATTACTGCTGTCATGGAGAGCTGGAACAAGAATATATCACGCTTCACAGGCTACAAGGAAGAGTACAAAAAGTATAACGAGGCGATCGCCATAGGCGGCGGAACTTATGCAAGGCACGTGCCGAACATTGTTGCTTTCGGACCGCAGACTCCATGGAGCGAAGACCAGTGCCATCAGGCCAATGAGCACATAACCGTAAACGACTTTGAAGTAATGATCGATGTGATCTACGAATCGATCATCAAGCTTTCAAAGTAACACTTGATCAGGTAAGACTGAATGCCGTATCGCCATAGGCGGTGCGGTATTCTTTTGGCGTCATTTTCACATGTGTTTTAAAAGTCTTGGCGAAGTGACTTTGCGAACAAAATCCGAGAGACAAAGCGATCTTGGAATAACTGTAATCTGTCCTTGCCAGAAGCGCTCTGGCGGAGTCCATCCTGATCCCCGTTAGATACTCTCCGAAAGTAACTCCTGTTTCCTTTTTAAACAGCGAAGCCAGATAACAAGGCGTAAGCCCTGACACTTCCGACAGATCATTAAGGGTGATCTTCATGTTGAAATTAGATGTGATATGATCGATACATTTTGTGACCGGTCTCGAATACTTCTTCTCTTTTCTGGACGCCCTTATAGTATCCACCATCTTTATCCAGAATTCCCTGTTAAGATTTATGATCCCGTCTATAGTATTTTCCGCATCCGCCCTCTGTATGTATAGGTCGCTTATGGAATAAACAAGTTCCTGTGGCGCACCTGCTTCGATCGCAGATCTCGTGGCAAGTCCTGTATTAACGATAAAAAGATATCTGTAGTTTCTTAAGGGATCCGGTGACAACGTTCCCTGGATATCGGCCTTCAAGATCTTCACCGACTCATCGACAGCAGCATAATCTCCCTGCTCCAGAAGATAGAACCTCTTAAGTTCCTCCCTGTATGCCGTATGCGCGAACGAGTGCTCCGCATTCTTAAACATCAGTTTCCTGATCTCATCAGGGTCGATCAGACTCTCGGTATCTTTTCTCATAACGCTCCTTTTCGAAAACAATATCATGATACAAATCGTAAGATTATTATATTCCTTTTCCCTCCTGATTTGTATAATCGAAAAAGAAATAAGGAGACAGCCATGGACATATTATTCACACCGGATTCAGATAAAAAGGTAACCGAACTTTCCGCCAAAACTATAAAGGATCTCGCCATTACGGAACTGTCCGAGCGCATATGCTCGATCAAGGAAGAACGCGATATCGTCATGAAAGTTCTCTCAAAGATACCTCACAACATAAGCGACATCGAATACAGACGGAGCATCCTTTCTGACCTTCTCGAAAATGCCAAGCTTTGCGAGGATCTCTCGGAATGCATCGGTGACATCTTTGTCCTTAAAAACTACAGCGGCACTTATAAGAATCTTCGAAAACAGGATGCAACTTTATTCTCACTTCTTGAAGATCTCCGAGAGTTGGAAGTATATGCTAAGACGACAGAAAAACTTGCCGAGTGCTTAGGCTCACATGAACTGAGATCAGAAGGACTTAAGGCATTCAGAGACGAGCAGATAAAGATCGTATCAGCTCCCGACTTCAAAGTGCTCAAAGATGATCTGGAACTTATCATAAAAGATCTTTCCGTAGTCAGAGGATGTATCGTCGGAGTTAACTTTACTCCCGACCTCAACATCAAAGAAGTTGCTGCTATGGAATTCGTTCCATATCACTTCAGACCGAAATACAGTCTCGCGGAGAAACTTACGACGACTACGCTGTTCACTCCTGAATCCGCAGGCTTCAGGAAATCACACGCACTTGTTGCCGATCCATTGCTTGCCCAGATGGCTCCGAAACTCGAGAAGCATCTTAAGCATAACTATTCGGACATAAAGAAGATATTCCACAAATATGCGGATTTCGATTCAAAATCCATTACTGAAAGCTACGAAGGTCTTACCTACTATCTTGCAATGGCTAGATTCGGAAGAAGGTTACGTTCGGATAACTTCGAGATATGCTTCCCGACTTCGTCTGACAACAGAGATTTTTCGATCAAGGATCTCTATAATCTGAGACTTGCAGTCGCAGGTGAAAAAGACATAGTCAAGAACGATTTTGAATTCAGTTCGAACGAGAGGATATTCATCCTCACAGGACCGAACCGCGGAGGCAAGACCATACTCGAACAGGGCCTTGGAATTGCTATCCTCTTTGCTTCAATTGGAGCGTTTGTCACGGCATCTTCCTGCTCGGGAATGAGTTTTACAAATATACTCACCCACTTCCCAATAGACGAGAATCTGACTATCAATTACGGCCGTCTCGGTGAAGAGGCAATACGTGTAAAAAGTATCGTCAACGAATCCGATGATAGGACATTGATCCTTTTCAACGAGACCTATTCGACAACATCAATGGCAGACGGTCTTTACCTGTCGAGAGATCTTATTCGTATATTGAAGGAGAAAGGTTCTTACGTCATCTTCAATACGCATATCCATGACCTGGCAAGAGAGACATCAGAGATGGATAAGTGGGATGGCGAGAGCAACATAATAAGTATCGTCATGGAGAGGGTCAACGGACAGAACACATTCAAAGTAAAACGTGATGCACCGGATACCAGTTCACACGCCAAAGCAATAGCCGAGAAATACGGAATTACATATGAACAGATGAGTACAAAAAAAGTGTCGCCCGATTGAGCGACACTTTGATCTTTTAGAGTATTCTTCTGATCGATACCACATCTTTAAGATCAGAATAATTACTTGTGATGACTCCCGTCGTGGAAGTCGATGCGTGAACTACTGTTCCGTTTCCTATATACACACTTACATGATCGATGTAACCGTCACCGTTATGGTCGTTACATACAACATCACCGACCTGCATCTCTTCGCTGGATACTGCATAACCCATCTGATAGATGGAATCTGCACTGTGCGGAAGTGATATTCCGTACCAGTTTGCATATACGTAAGATACAAAGCCTGAACAGTCGAAACCTGACGGACTTGCACCTGCATATACATACGGGCAGCCTACATACTGCAGACAGTAAGATGCAAAATCATTGATCTCGCCGGATGAACTCTCTTCAGATGATGATTCAGGTGCCGGTTCAGGTTCTGCAGGCTTTTCAGTTGTTGTCAAAGATGCCTTGATGTAATTACCGTTAACGGTTCTGTACCAACCGTTAGAAGTTTCAGCAACTACATTGATCTCATCACCTGCATTAAGCACTCTTACAAGATCTGCACCGGTGCTTGGTCCCAAACGAAGGTTAGCAGTACAAGAAGCATAGACCGTAACACATAATTCGCTTTCCGATACAACTTCTTCCTTGGCAGGTTCAGGAGAAGTTTCAGTTGTAGTATTTGTTGTAGTTTCTTCTGCCTTCGTCTCAGGAACAGGTGTCGGTGTAGCGGTAGGTGCTGCAGTCGGCGTAGGAGAAGGTGTCGGAGTTGCGGTAGGAGCAAGTATTTCCGAATCAGAAAGAAGAGTACTTAATATGTATCCTTCTGTTCCGTCCTCCAACCTGATCTTGGACCATGATGAACCATAAGAAAGTCGGATGACCTTATCGGCATAAACTACATCAGCAAGCTTATCGGATTCAACCGAAGGTTCCAATCGGACATTTGCCTGATTACAGGATATCCAGTTGCTGGATCCGTCCGGAGTAAACTCCTGAGAAGCCAAAATTTCCACAGGAATACCATTGTCGTCAGTAGACTGCTGAACTTTAAATGTGTTTGCCTCAAGGTGTGCTGAAAGTTTATTTGGTTTTGAATAAGCTACACCTGAAATACCCTTGGCACCTGTTGTAATGACTTCACTATTAGTAGTAAGAGGATTCTTATCCAATTGGATAGTAATGTCATCAGATGCTCCGCAAAGGGAAACACCAAAGAAGCTCACAGTCATAATTCCTGCGACCAAGATACTGCTCACGCGGACAGTATTGTTGAGCGTTCTGTCCGAAACGTGAAATATGATTTGTTTGTCTGTTTTTTTGAACATGACTAGATTATATCATTGAAAAATCCCGAAAATGCGTGAAAACAGGTGTTTGTAGCATATTTGTAATCTTTGAAAATCAAAGTTTTTACCCTTCACAAATCGTTTTGAGATTTATCTCCGTCTATATTTCATGTGTCCTTCCCTCGAAAACACCCTGCTTTCATCTGCTTATTTCTCTTTCCCTTTTCGAAAATAATTGACATCTGATCCCCGGCAAAAAAAGCTCAAAAGCAGTTCTTTAAATCATTATAGGAACTCATATTTTGTTGATCGGAACAAAGTATTTTGTTGCCTTGCGTCTGTGAGCAATGGTAAAATTCTAGAGTACACACCAGTCCTTTGACATTATAGTCATTCTGAAAGAAAAAGGTAAATCCATGATGAAATCCAAATTTACAGCTCTGCTCCTGGCACTGTTTATGGTATTCATGCCGCTTGCAGGAATAGTCAGAGCAGACGAGAAAGACGAAGGTGCAAAAAACTTCGTAAACCGATGCTATCAGATCGCACTTGGACGTGATGCCGACGAAGATGGTTTCAATTTCTGGCTGGGACAGTTAAAAGACGGCAAACTCACCGGAACAGGTACTGCCCTTCTTTTTATCACCAGTGAGGAATATAAGTCCAAGAACACTTCCGATGAAGTCTATATCAATGACCTCTACACTCTTTTCATGGGTCGTAAAGCAGATACAGAAGGATACGAATTCTGGAAAAAGAATATCAGCACCCTCGGACGTAACGGTGTCTTTGACGGCTTTGCAAATTCCGATGAATTTTATGAACTTTGCATCCAGAACGGTATCACACCGGGTTACTACTCTTCTTCCTATAACTTTGACAGATTACAGAAGGTCAACATGTTCGTAGACAGATTCTACGAATGCTGCTTCAGCAGAAAAGGCGACAAAGGAGGACAGCAATACTGGGTACAGAATCTTCTCGAAGGTAAGATAACCGGTGTTGATTGTGCGTCTTTCTTCATCTTCAGCGATGAATACATCTCTTTGTATCTATCAGATGAGGATTATGTTGAATCTCTATACAAACTCTTCATGG
>CADCQX010000045.1 GCA_902803695.1 Oscillospiraceae bacterium | reverse complement strand
GATGGGTGAAACACCATTGTTTTCGGTAGCAGTGTGTTATGGAGAATAAAGTTGATATCACCGTAGCGTTATCAGTCTATAATGTTAAAGCCTTCATTCGGCAAGCTCTTGAATGTATTCTTAATCAGTCTTATAGGGACATTGAGATCCTTTGTATTGATGATGCATCAGATGATGGTACTTGGGAGATTCTAAATCAATACTCGGAGAAAGACTATCGAATTCGACTCATTAGGCAAGAGAGGAATTCTGGCCTATCTGTCTCTAGGAATCGAGCAATAGCGGAAGCAAGAGGTGATTATTTATTGATGCTCGATGGGGATGATTTATTTGCGCCCGATTTGATAGAAAAGGTAGTCTCAAAGGCAACCGCAACTGATGCAGATGTAGTTTTATGGGACTATGTTGTCTTTTATAATGATAATGAAATAAAAAACAAACGAGAAGTTGAATCATCTCTGATTTCCATTCTGCCAACCGATAAAATTTCCCTTCTTCGACAGCCGTCATTCATGTGGACTAAATTATATAAAACAAGTTGGCTAAGAGACAACGATATTTGTTTCCCTAAAGGCTTGACGAAACAGGACATTCCTGTCTGGTGGAAAACTGTAACGTCAACAGAAAGAATAGCGCTTTTCCCTGAACGCCTTTCTTTCTATAGGCAGCAACCTGATTCCACATCAAATAAAAAGGGGAAAAGTGTTTTCTCCTTGGCGTACGTGATGGATATTGTCGGGAAGCAGTTGAAGGAAAACAACCTCTATAAAGTGTATCGTGACGAGTATCTTCGAAGCAGATTGTCTTTATTGCAAGGAATGTATGACTGCATTCTGCCTGAACTTAAAACAGAGGCGTTAGCGATGGTGAAAGAACGTTTGGGAGAAGATGAACAGGCTTATATTTCCAATCCACAAAATGAGCTATCATCTCGTGTCCGGGATTTCTATGGGATGCTGAATGGGAATAGAATGGCATCGATAAGGTACAAAGGGCTCCTCTCTGCCCGTTTCGTTTATAGATTATTTAAAAAGCCAATGTGATGAGCGTTAGATCCATAATCACAAGGATGAAAGACGATAATCCTTACCTCAAGTACATTTGGTTGATGTATATGGCTTATCGTGCAAAGAGCGAGCGTCGAACTCTAGATGATCTCGCATGCATAAAACGACTGTATTTCGGCTATTCCGGAAGATTTCCAAACCTGGATAATCCCATATTGTTCAGTGAAAAAATGCAGTGGATGAAGCTTCACTATCGCAACGAACTAATGCCAATTGTCGGGGATAAGTATACTGTCCGTAAGTACCTTGAAGATAAGGGCTATGGGTATTTATTGAACGATCTCATAGCAGTCTATGATGATGTGAGCCAATTCAATCCAGACAGTCTACCCAGTCAGTTTGTGTTAAAAGCGACTCATGCAAGTGGTTGGAATCTTATCGTCAAGGACAAATCGAAGATAAGTTGGCCCATTTGGCGAAAACATATGCAGTATTGGCTTACGCATGATATTGAGTGGAATGGGCGCGAGTGGCACTATGCTCAGATGAAACCGCGGATTGTATGCGAGAAGTATCTAGAGGATGAGAGCGGTTCACTCATGGATTATAAGTTCTATTGTTTTGATGGTGAGCCTCGATTCCTCCAGGTGAATGTTGGAAGGGGAACCGCACACAGCACACAGAACTACTACGACCTAGAGTGGAATTTGTTGCCTTTCGGAAAGAGCCAGCCACATAACCCTGGATTGCATGTGGAGAAGCCTGCCCACTTCGAGGAGATGATTCGTCTTGCCCACGAATTGACGAAGCCGTTCCCTTATGTCCGGTTTGATCTTTATGAAGCACAAGGGAGAATCTATTTCGGTGAATTTACATTTTTCCCGTGTAGTGGAATGCCGGATTTTATTCCTTCTGAGTATGATATAATTGTTGGAGAAATGTTAACTCTTCCTAAGGCAAATCGATAATGCTAAAAGTCCTTCAAGTTGTCGGTACGATGAACCGTGGCGGTGCGGAGGTTATGCTAATGAATATCCTTCGGAATATACCGTCGGATGTCCATTTTGATTTCCTTATTAATAATCCACCAGAGGATCTTTATCGGGAAGGCGTATTTGACGACGAGATCCGTAGCCATGGATGTGTGATCAAACATATAGGCACTCAACTGAGGATAGGTCCACTGAATTATATCCGTCGCTTCAAGGAGATCTTCAATGAATTGCGACCGGATGTCGTTCACATTCACCTAAATGGGAAGTGCGGTATTATTTCATTGGCTGCGCATATAGCCGGCTGCAGGACAATTAGCACCCACTGTCATGCAGATATTCGTTTCCGTGGGTCGCTAGTCAGTCGAATGTTGAATGAGACAGAGCTTTTCATTCAAAAGTTTCTTATCGCTCACTATGCCACAGATTGGTGGGGGTGTTCTGTTGAGGCCAATAATAGATTGTATTGGCCCTGGATTCGTAGGAAGAGCGTTGTGATAAACAACGCAATCGATTTGGCAGCCTACCAAGCCGTCAAGCCGGAAGATGTTCGTGCTGTCCGGGAGTCATATCATTTGCCCGACTCGACAATCGTTCTGGGAAATGTCGGTCGAATTGTCCCACACAAAAACATCGCCTTTGTCGTTGAGGTTATGCATGAGCTTAGACAACGAGGGGAAGATGTTGCCTTTGTCATAGTTGGTCGTGATGATTCACCTGATTATACCGCGGCTATGAGGGCTCGGGCCAAAGAATTGGAAATACCCACTGATCGTCTATTGTTTCTTGGCGAAAGAGGAGATATCCCTACCATAATGCATACTTTTGATGTTTTTGTTGGGCCGGCTCTAAGAGAAGGTTTTGGGTTAGTTGCTGTTGAAGCCCAAGCCGCCGGGATCCCCTGTCTGCTATACAAGGGGTTCCCTCGAACAGTCGATATGAATATCGGTTTATGTCGTTTTATGGATAGTTTTAGTGTTAGTCAATGGGGAGACGAATTGGAATATGTTTCAAAAGGACTTTCGCATAACTGGATTGAGATATATAACGCTATTACTAGCCGAGGTTTTAATGCCGAAGAGAATTCACGACAGATCTGCATAAAATACCGTTATTAAGCCAGAAAGATGTTACCATATTTTATCTTTTTATTTCTTGTGTTAGTTCTTGCAGCTCTTGCTTACAAGGAACAACGGCGCAATTATTTCCTTATCTTCACACTTTATCTAGTATGTTCTCTTTTCGCTGGCGGAAGAAGTATACAAGTCGGTACAGATACAGGTAATTACGCAAGAAGCTTCGAGAATCGCTCATATCTTTATAGGGAGATTGACCCGGGGTTATCAGGTTTGGGAGAGGAGCCAGGCTATTATTTCCTTCAGAAAGGACTGGGATTGATTTCAGATGATTATTTCGTCCTATTAACCGGCATCGCCCTGGTTTTCTGTTTCTTTGTATTTTTGTCTATAAGTAAGTATTCCAAGTTACCTGCCTTATCTCTATTTGTATTTATCACATTAGGATACTACACTTTTGTGTTTAATGCCGCACGACAGGGAATCGCTATGGCTATTTATATGTTATCTATTCCCACATTGTTTGAGAAGAACTTTTGGAAGTATAGCATTGTGGTGCTCTGCGCTGCTTTATTTCACAAAACGATAATAATTGCTTTACCATTATACTTTATATTCTCAATGCGATTTTCATTGAGGTCCTTATTCATTGTATTAACTGGAGGTATCATTGTTGGATTGCTTTTACCATTGTTATTGGACTATGGTGCATCTTTGGAAACTAGATATGAACTATATGCAGAAAATGAAGCGACCGGTGGTTACTTACTAACGGTTTTCTATGTTGCCCTCGCCTTGTTCTTTTTATATCAAAGACAGTTTATCTACCAAGACGTTATTGAACAGTATGATGTATTCTTACATATGCTACTTATAGGAAGTACAATCTATCTTATTGTAACTCTTACTGGTGCCTATGTTGAACTAACAAGATTTGCTGCCTATTTTCAGATTTCAACTGTCTTTTTGTGGCCTATGATAATCAGGGATAGCACTAGGCCATTCAAGGGGATGTGGCTTGTGGTAGCGTTAATTGGTCATCTTGGGTATTTTTACATTTTTTTGTCCCAAATGGCGAGTCTAGTCCCCTATTCACTTAATCCGGATGTCCTAAATGCCATATCTTAAACAAAAGCGGAGAGTGTCCATTATTATGGGCATTTACAACTGTGCAAAGACTTTACCCGAAGCCATAGACTCCATTATATCTCAAACATACAAAGATTGGGAGTTGATCATGTGTGATGATGGATCCTCGGATGAAACAATAGCAATAGCATCATCTTATGTAGAATGTTATGACAATGTTTTACTCCTTCGGAATGGTAAGAATTGTGGATTACCAGCGACTTTGAATCATTGTCTTGAATATGCCGACTCTGAGTATATTGCTAGAATGGATGGTGATGATATTTCTCTTCCGAAAAGACTTGAAAAAGAGGTCTTGTTCCTTGATTCGCATCCCGAATTTGCACTCGTGAGTTGTTCAATGATTTGCTTTGATGATATAGGAGATTGGGGGTATCAAGGTAATGTTGCGGAGCCGAAAAAAATAGACTTTGCATATAAATCTCCATTCTGTCATGCCCCCTGTATGATGAGGAGATCGGTCCTTTCTGAGGTCGGAAACTATACCGTCAGAGAGGGACTCCGAAGAGGGCAAGACTATTATTTGTGGCATAAATTCTATCGAGCCGGGTATCGTGGGTATAACATACAGGAGCCATTGTATAAAATGCGTGACGGACGCGATGCTGCTAAAAGGCGTACATTACGGAGTGCAATTAACGGATGCAAGAGTCATATTGAGGTAATGAGGAATCTTGGCTTGCCAACAAGGCTCTAT
>CADCQX010000044.1 GCA_902803695.1 Oscillospiraceae bacterium | reverse complement strand
TTGCCGTAAATCCGACAAGATCGAAGCTTAAGTCCTCTGATAAAGGTAATCTTAAGATCAAAGATAGTGAAGGCAATGTTATCTTGGACAGGGATTTCTTCCTTTATAACTCTACGCGTAGCTATATTCCTGTTGATTGTGACGATGTTTCTCTTAAAAAGGGAGATATCTATACGTTGGTCTTCTCGTTGGATAACATCGATAAGGACAGTTACATTTTAGTTAAGACTCATCAGCAGTTTAATCTTGAGAGATTTGGAAGTAATGACAGAGCTGATGATGATGTAAGTATCGACGTCGATAATGATGATGTTCAGGAAGAGATAGTAAATGATGCGAGTCTTGGATTTTCTCAGGTCTTCAATATTGCGTACTACTATAAGACAACGAATTTTGTCTATGCTTTAGTTCATTTCCTTGTATTTTCCGCTTTTGTCGCAGTTTTGTTTGTTGATAAGCTCATGAAAAATCAGAAATTCAGGGAAGCCCTTAGAGCTGTCGGCCTTCCTGTTATGCTCATATTACTCGGAAATATGCTGAACGTTAAAGGCCGTTCGTTGATAAAGATCTTCGGACCTATGACATTGAAGCATTGGTTTACATTCCTTTCGGCCGTTATCATCATTGGAGCATTGTATTTTTTCCTCTATATGGTTACCGGCTTCGGATCTTTGTCTGCTATAGCCGTCTCCGCGTTATGTGCTACTGTTGCATATACTAATCACTTTAAACTCGTTATGAGAGGCGACACGTTTATGCCTTGGGATCTTATTTCTGCGGGCATAGCTGTCAAGACCGGTTCGACTTATTATTTCCATCTGACCGTCAATTTTGTAATGAGTATAGTGTTTGCTGTGGGAATACTCTGTTTTATCAGACTTACGGCTTCTCAGAGATATGCTTTCTCAAAGGTAAGAGTTTCTCTTATTGCTTTTGCGGGTACTTTTGCAGTCCTGTCTGTATTCGGTCTCGTAACCAATACCAAGCTCCTTAAAAGGATCAACGTTTATTATGATGTTTATCCTCCGTATCAGAGCTATAACGAGAACGGAACATATATGGCATTCCTGTATCATTTCAATAATATATATGCCAGAGGTAAGGAGAATAACTCTCCTGAGATGACCACGGGTCTTGTATATAAATATGAATCACAAGTAGATTCTCTTAAACTTGATAAGAAGATAAGCAAAGGCGTTAAGCCAAATGTTATCTGTATTATGAGCGAGGCTTATTGCGACCTTAACGATATCAGAGAGCTTGAGACCAGTGAGCCTGCAACTCCGTATTTTGATTCTTTGGTTGAGGAGACCCAGGATGGTCCTTTGGCTGTAAGTATATTTGGCGGCGGAACATGTAATACCGAGTTTGAATTCCTCACGGGATATTCAATGAGTTCGCTTCTTCCAGGTTCTTCTGTGTATACGTTCTATATAAATCATGAGACAGAAGCGCTTCCTCAGATCTACAAGAACGCAGGTTATAAAACAGTAGCACTTCATTCTTTTGACGGAGATTGGTGGGATAGAAGAGAGAAATATCCTTATTTGGGATTTGATGAATTCTACACGAGAGACGATTTTTCTGAAGATGCTCAGTATGTCAGAAGATATATTTCGGATCTTGAAACCTTTAAAAAGATCAAGAATATCTACGATGAGAGTGAAGAGCCTTTGTTCCTTTTCTGTGTAACAATGCAGAATCATGCGGATTTTTCTGAACATTATGAAAATATGGCTTATGACATCAAGATCAATAACGTTCTTAAAGAAGACGGATCTCACTTTGATTATGCGGAGAATTATCTTTCTCTTCTTCGTGAGTCGGATGATGCTCTTAAATATCTGATCGAAGAATTGAAGCAGAGTGATGAGCCTACGATCGTTGTGTTCTTTGGTGACCATCTTCCAACTTTGGATGCAGGTTTCTACGACGCAATGCTCAATGAGGATCTTGGTGAAGTCGGTATTGATGATTCTGTGGAACTATATAACACCAGATATTTCGTTTGGGCCAATTATGATATCAGTGGTCTGGAGGAAGACGGAATAACATCTCCGAACTTCCTCGGTCAAGAATTGCTTGATATTTCAGGTATAGTTTCTCCTGACTCCAGATCATGTCTTCGTATCCTTAAGAATAATATCTCTGCTATAAGTTCCATAGCAGTCTATGACCTTGATGGAAATCCTCATACTGACTATTCAACTTTACCGAGAGATACTATCGATATGATCGAGGATTATTCACTTATCCAATACGGTCTGATCTATTATGAAGAAGATGAAGAAGAGTAGCTTTGCTTTGTAAAGTGAATGATAAGTAATCGCAACATCGCATAAATAAAATAATATATAATTATTGTGAGTATATATATTTGCTAGGAGAACATCTATGTCTGAGGTTGGTTATAATCGTCAGGTCAACGAGTCGGATATCGTTAATCGAATAGTCCGTGCAGACGTATTGATTGTTGTAGCGTTGATCCTTGCAGTTGTATCGGTTTCGTTTGCCGTACACCATATGAGACTTAAATTTGAGGAAGAATACAAAGGTATTACGGATTCTAAGATGAGAACGGTAACTGATATCGTTCAAAAGACTGTTTCCGGTGACGAGCTTATCGGTGATACCCAGGCTGCTATTACAAAATATAATGATGTTTTCCCGCTGCTTTTGGCTGACACTTCAACTGACAGCTATTCGAAGGAAGGCTATGCATT
>CADCQX010000043.1 GCA_902803695.1 Oscillospiraceae bacterium | reverse complement strand
CTTACCGATACTCATAACTTCGCCGACGGCTCTCATCTGTGTGCCGAGCTTGTCCTGAGAATCCTTGAACTTCTCGAATGCCCATCTTGCGAACTTGATTACTACGTAGTCTCCGCCAGGTACATACTTATCAAGTGTTCCATTAACACCGCAAGGGATCTCGTCAAGAGTGAGACCGGAAGCGAGCATTGCGGATACAAGAGCGATAGGGAAACCTGTTGCCTTGGAAGCAAGAGCGGAAGATCTTGATGTTCTAGGGTTGATCTCGATAACTACGACTCTGTCGGAAACAGGATCGTGAGCGAACTGTACGTTTGTACCACCGATAACCTGAACTTCGTTTACGATGCTATAAGCCTGCTGCTGAAGTCTCTTCTGGAGGTCTTCGGAGATCGTGAGCATTGGGGCAGAGCAGAAGGAGTCACCTGTGTGAACGCCGAGAGGATCGATGTTTTCGATGAAACATACTGTGATCATCTGACCCTTGGAGTCTCTTACTACCTCGAGTTCGAGCTCTTCCCAGCCGAGGATGGACTCTTCTACGAGTACCTGGCCTACCAAGCTGGCCTGAAGTCCTCTTGCGCATACTGTCTTAAGTTCTTCTGTGTTATATACGAGGCCGCCGCCTGCACCACCCATGGTGTAAGCAGGTCTCAAAACTACAGGGTAGCCGAGCTTATCAGCGATTGCGAGTGCTTCGTCAACAGAGTAAGCAACTTCGCTTCGTGCCATCTCGATACCGAGCTTGTCCATTGTTTTCTTGAATTCGATACGGTCCTCACCACGCTCGATAGCGTCAACCTGAACACCGATTACCTTAACACCGTACTTGTCAAGAACGCCTGCCTTGTTAAGTTCAGCACAAAGGTTCAAACCGGACTGACCGCCAAGGTTAGGGAGGATAGCGTCAGGACGCTCCTTCTCGATGATCTGTGTAAGCCTCTTGAGATTCAAAGGCTCGATGTATGTGATGTCTGCGATCTCAGGATCCGTCATGATCGTAGCAGGATTTGAGTTTACAAGGACGATCTGGTAACCAAGCTGTCTTAACGCCTTACAAGCCTGAGTACCTGAATAGTCGAACTCGCATGCCTGACCGATGATGATCGGGCCGGAACCGATGATCAATACTTTCTTGATGTCTTCTCTTTTACCCATTGATGTTAACCTCCACTCACTTCTATTTTTTTGCTAACAAAAAAGCCAGTACAAAATACTGACTTCACAAAGAATAAAAACAAAAACCGCTTCCACATGGGGAAGAATGAGTAATCACTGTCATGTCGCTATTAAGATGTGGGTGCATCAAGCCGATCATGTGAACCTCCATTGGTCTTTGTCTGAAATATCACTGTCAACCATTATAAAGCAAATCTTTTATTCGTAAAGTATAAAAATGAAATAAAAACCAAAGAAATTTTGTATGGAATCTCTGTCATCGTGATACAGGCGTTTGGAAACCTTAACTATTGACTTTATAATAAAGATTGTTTATTCTACCGATATATTTAAAGCTGTGACGAAGAAGGTCCGGTGCTTTTGTATGTACAGAGAATCAACGTATGCTGAGAGTTGAGATTACGGAACACCATGGGATTATCGCTTCCGAGCTGACACACCGAATAGTGTTGAACTGAGTAGACTGTGTCCGTAGTTGCTGCGTTAAGGCGAAGGATTTGTCAGAATCTGTGAGTGGCGAGGGATACTTCGCAAATTGAGTGGTACCGCGGTTTTAACCGTCTCAATGTCCTAGGTGGACTTGAGGCGTTTTTTATTGCCCGATATTCTGACGATCAGTAATGTTTATAAATTATTAAATATAAAGGTGGCAGAGATATGTATAAGAAAGTATCTACCGACATGAAATTCAAGGAGCGCGAGCAGGAAGTTCTCGAGTTCTGGAAGCAAAACGATGTTTACAAGAAGTCGATCAGACCTGCAAAGGACGGCGCACCGACTTTTACGCTTTATGACGGCCCTCCGACGGCTAACGGAATGCCGCATATCGGTCATATCAAGACCAGAGTTATCAAGGACTTGATCCCTAGATTCTATGCTATGAAGGGAGCAAGTGTAACATTCAAGGCCGGTTGGGATACACACGGTCTTCCTGTTGAGCTTGAAGTCGAGAAGATGCTCGGTATCAACGGTAAGCCTCAGATCGAGGATTACGGTGTTGAGCCGTTTATCAAGAAGTGTAAGGAATCCGTATGGAAGTACAAGGGCGAG
>CADCQX010000042.1 GCA_902803695.1 Oscillospiraceae bacterium | reverse complement strand
TTCCATGTTTTAAGTCCTTTCTTTTTCTATTGCCAGGAATGCTCCCAGTGCCATGATGATGAATGAAATGATGAACAGCAATGCCGGGATCTTCGGGAACAGCACAAGTGAAATAAGTGCTCCGATGAATGGTGCCAAAGCATAAAAAGCGGATGTCTTTGCGGCACCTATATAGCGCTGCGCATAGACATATGAGTAGATGCTCAGTCCGTAAGCTATAAAGCCCAGGAGCAGTGCCAAAAGTATATAAGGCGTGAATGTGAGTCTCTCGCCGGATATCAATGCTACAATCACTGAACCTGTTCCCGAGCCGAAGCCTTTGATTATCACTATCCTTGCGGGATCTCTGCCCGAAAGTTTGCGCGTGCAGTTATTCTCAAGTCCCCAACAGCAGCAGGCGAGCAAAGCCGGAAGCGAATATACGGATATGGAAAACGATCCGTTGCTGTTTAATGAGAGCATAATGCTGGCGGCTGTAATAAGTGTTATCGCAATCCAAAGACGTGGTGATATCTTCTCCTTGAAGATCAGAAGTGCAATCAGGGATGTCGCGACTATCTCGAAATTGTTAAGCAGAGATACTGATTCAGCTGAAGAGTTTTTCAGCGCGGTCATCAGAAGTATCGGTGCGGCGATATCAAGCAGGACCATCATTATGAGATAAGGAAAGTCTTTATGGGTAAAAGAGGAATTCTTTGTGTTTTTTCTGCGCGAAAAGAAGGCTATGATAACCATTCCCGTTTCTGCTCCGAGATAAAGTAATCCTGCCATGAATGCAGGAGGGATATTATCCATAAGATCCTTTGAGAATGGTGTGCTTACCGCATAGAGCAATGCTGCATATATTGCGTATCTGATTGCTTTGTTTTTATTCATATTCTGCCACTTTCCGAACACTTTGTTCGGTAAAATGTTATAATCCATGATAGGAGCAAACAATAATCAGACTTAGTGATTTGTCAGTTATTGAACATTACTTGAAAATTGTACGGTAAGAGAAGATGGACAGACGGCAGCAAAAGACCAGAACAGCAATATACGATGCGCTGACAAAACTATTAAGAAAACGGCGGTTCGAAGATATAACTGTGCAGGAGATAATCGATGAGGCAAACATAGGGAGAAGCACTTTCTATTCTCATTTTGAGACGAAAGACCAGCTCCTCGAGCAGATGTGTGATGAGATGTTCACTCATGTCTTCTCCGAATCGCTCATGCCTGAGAAAAGCCACGATTTCTCGGCCAACCACGAGGAACTGAAGGCTTTGCTCGAGCACATCCTCTGGCACATCAAGGACCACGAAGACAATATCAGTTCGATCATGTACGGAGAGTCGGAAAAGCTCTTTACACGCTACTTCTCCGGGTATCTTGAAGATGCATTTGGCGACATGATCTCTCATATTGATATAGATGTGTCTTCTGAGTTCAAGAAACAATTTGTCATAGGAAGTTTTATAAACACAGTCAAATGGTGGATCGGGAACGGCCTTACACAAAGTCCCGGCGAGATAATTGATGCATATTTTATGTGTTTGATCAGGAAATGATCTTAGATAACTAATTGATAATTAGGATATTTCTTGTGTTTTTTTATGTGCCGCCTTTTAAGACCGATTTAAGATGCTTATGTATATAATAAGTGTGAAGTACATAGGACGAGGTTTTGGCTTTGAAGATACTTGTTGCAGAAGACGATAATAATCTCAGGTTGCTGTTAAATGATCAGTTGACTGATGCGGGTTACAGCGTCATTCAGGCTGCTAACGGCAAGGAGGCTTTGGAACTGTTTAAGACGGAAGTTCCTGATATGGCTATCTTGGACATTATGATACCTGAGATGGATGGTCTTACTGTGCTTACAAAGATCCGTGAATCTTCATCGATGCCTGTTATTATCCTCTCAGCCAGAGGTGACGAAGTGGATAAGGTAAGCGGATTGAAGCTTGGCGCTGACGATTATCTGGTTAAGCCATGGAGCCTTAATGAACTTCTGGCAAGGATCGAAGTTCAGAAGAGACATATCAGATCTGAATCAGGTAATGAAGTAGTTATAGTTTCCGGAAATCTTAAGATGGATTTTAATAATGGCATTATCGAGAAGAATGGTCAGAAGATCAATCTTAATGCCAAGGAATATCACATACTTAAGTTCTTTGCTGAGAACAAAGGAAAGGTTGTTACAAAGAAACAGATTTATAACGGCGCCTGGCAGGATGACTATCTTTACGATGACAACACGATCATGGTGCAGATATCTCATCTTCGTTCAAAGATTGATGACGAGAACAACAAGCATATAGAAACACTGATAGGAATAGGATACAGATTCAACTGATTATATGATCGGCATATGAGAAATAAGAACAGACAGACAACAGGCAAATATCTAAGACGCAGGTTCATAAAAGTAATACTTGCAACGATGGTTCTTGCTTTGGTTCCGCTTATTATTTTGGCTTTTTTTCAGGCAATCAGTAGAAAAGATGTGAAGTACGTAAACGCTTCTGATTATTTAGCTGATTCCTATGAAGAAATAGACACAGACAGTGCGACCAAAGACAGTGTAAGTATAACTGTTGTTGATAAAGATCTTAATGTGGTTTTTCTATGCGGAGATGAATTTATAAACGATACCAAATTGAGTGAACAGGAATGGGCAGATTTTCTGAAGAGTACAGGTGAGACATCCAGATATCAATATGACATAGCCTATCATGAAGACTATTGGCTCGTGGCAAGAAAACCACAGGCTGTAACTTTTTCACTAGCTCTTTATCTGAATTCTGAAGATCCTAATTACTTTCCCAGAACTGCGCTTTTCTTCTCGATCTTCTCTTTGTATTTTATAGCTCTTATAGTCTTCGTAGTTGTGTATTCGAAGAAAGCAGCTAAACCTCTTACTGATTCAGTTAAAGAGGTGTCGGATAATGCGCTTAAGTTCGAGAATGGTGAATACGACATCAACTCTTCCAGGGGTGAAACTCTTGAACTGGACAGGCTCGGAGAGACGATGGAGCATCTTGCTGGAAAACTTAAGGAGAAAGAGGAGATCCAAAAGGAAGAAGAGGAGAAGAGAATGCTCCTGGTCTCTGAATTGTCTCATGATCTTAAGACGCCGCTCGCGAGTATTCAGGGTTTCAGTGAGATGCTTATGAACGGTGTGTCGGATGAGGAAAAAGAGAAGAATTATCTTAAGATGATCCATGATAATTCCGTAAGATCCAACGAGATACTTCAGATGCTTTTCATGTATTCCAAGCTGGGAAGTGCAGGTTATAATCCTTCCTTTGAGAGAACAGATATATGTGAAGCAACAAGACAGATAATAGCGGAGTATATCCCGCGTTTTGAGGAGGCAGGATTTTCGGTTGGAATTGATGTTCCTGAAGAAGAGATCAATGTGATGATGAATATGGATCTGTTCAGAAGGGTATATGATAACGTTTTCGATAATTCAATTAAATATAATGAGGCCGGGACAAAGGTGGAACTGTCGATCCGGGGTAATGAGGAGAATGTTGAAATACGTATCTCCGATAATGGTTCCGGTATACCGAAGGAACATATAGATAAGATATTCACGCCGTTTTACAGAATCGAAACAAACAGCGGCGGAAGCGGCCTGGGACTTGCCATAGTCAAGAGGATCGTTGATCTTCATAACGGCGAGATATCTTATGTTTCGGGTGACGGAACGGGATGCGGATTCCTTATAGTCATCCCGCGGATCAAGGATTAAGACGGATTTAAGAAAGCGCAAAGCCGGATTAAATACAGCACTGATAATATGGACCTCGATAAAGAAAGATCGGAGGTCCTTTTCGATGACTAAAAATGGAATAACGATAGAGAACAATTCATCAAAGTGGAAGAAGATATTTTGCCTGATCATATTATTCTTCTACTGCAGTGCCATCTTTGAACCGCTTAATCTGCATAAATTGGGACCACTATTGACCCTCATAGAATTTGTATTAGTTATCGTAATGCTCCCTGATCTTTCACGAGAGGTCAAAAAGATAAAAGGCAACTGGAAGTGTCTTATCTATGTACCCATAGGATTTGTCTTAACACTTGGGGTAGGGGCCATTTTATGGGACACCGTAATAATGCAACTCATCCGTTCAGCTTTGGACATCAGCCTGAATAATGCCAACGACGACCTGGTTGACGGAATGATAAAGAACAGCCCTGTTATCATGGGATTAATGGTCTGTATCTTTGGGCCGATCCTCGAAGAGATACTATACAGATACACAGCCTTCGGGATCTTGTATAAAAAGAACAGATTTCTGGCATATCTGATCTCAGCACTTCTCTTCGGATTACAGCATGTCATCGTTGCAGCAGTATGGGGCGGCAATACGATCCAATTCTTAAATATGCCGGGATACATTATCTCAGGTCTCATCTATGCCTTCCTGTACTCAAAGAGCAAGACTTTGGCAGTGCCGATCCTCGTTCACATGATAGGCAACTCGATAGGTATGCTGTTTATGTTTTTAGCACGATAAGCAGGAAGCTCACAGAAACGACAGATAACTTTGACTATCGAAATTACATTATCGTAATTATCGACCTGCCCTTACCCATGGCGTGATAAAATGACGTTGAGAAAACTTAATACTATGGGGAGGGTATTTTATGAGGAAGATACTTTCGGGTGCATTAGCTTCGGCATTATTGCTGAGTTCGGTAATGTGCCTTTCCGGGTGCAACAAAAAAGTTGCGCGTGAAAAAGAGATCATCAAGGAGACCGACGCGTGGTACTCCTATTCCGAGGTCGATCTGGCGGCCAATAGCGGTGCGCCGAATTACAAAGGTTCCATGTTCTCCAAACCGGTGGTCATTGACGGAATGATATTCGCTGATTATGTGGTCGCTTATGATTCTGATGCCGAGTACCTTCCGCAAAGTCCGATATGCGTATTCGATGAGGAAGGTAATCTTATAAGGGAGTTCGAGACTACGGAAGATATCCCGAAGAGCCACAATCTCTGTGTGTCAGAATACAACGGTACGCCGGTCACATATTATGCTTCCGAGGGTAAACTCTGCAGGGCCGATATCAATAAGTCTACGGGTCTTCTCGAAAACCCTCACGAGCTTTCCGGCGTAGAAGGATCTGTACAGTTTGTTGTCTGCGCAGCTTCAGAAGATCATGTGTTCGCGATCGGATCTCAGAGCGGCTCAAACTATTTCTATGTTTTCGAGAACGAAAAGATGGTGTACAAGAAGGATTACCTGGAGCCTTATATTTCAGATGTTTATGTTACTCCGCGAGACGGCGGCTTCCAGTTGAGGATCTATTCTTCTCTTTATTTCTATGACCCTGAGACGAACGAGCTCAAGGCAGACGGTTTTATGTCTGTTGATCAGCGCGATAGCCTGAACAAGGAAGTCATCGGTTATGACGGCAGGACCTACGTCAAAGAATCTGACGGTATCTATGTGGACGGAGAGCCGTATGTCATGTTCAGCGATATTGACTGTAATATCTATAATTTCATGATCGCCGATCTTCTGGATGTTACAGAGGATACCATCGCTCTCAGCAGAGAAGGGGATCAACTTATGGGCGGAAGTCCGATAGTCATGCTCCTTCATAAGGAAGAAAGTAACCCTAACGGCGGCAAGACTGTCATCAAGGCTGCTTCCTATGGCAATACGCTCGATGAGATGACAGGCGAAGCAATAAGACGTTTCAACAGCGAGAACAAAGACTACTTCATTAAATTTATGAGTATGACCACTCAGTTTGTGGACGGCGAAGAATATAATGACGAATACGAGAGAACGTTAAAAGAAGAGATCGTATCTTCTGAAGCGGCCGACATCTACTTCGGCGTTGATTCTTTGTGGTGGTTCCAGACGGAAGATTATTTTGTTGATCTGAGTAAGGAATTGGAATTTGATGAGAATACATACTACACCAAGATAATCAGCAGCGCCTCCAGAGACGGCAAGCTTTTCTATGTGCCTTTGACATATATCGCAGAAGGTCTCTGGGTCGAGAGATCGAATGTTAAGGAAGGCGCCAAAGGTTTCACCTATGACGAGTACCGGGAGTTTGTTTCAACGGTCGGAAACGGAAAGGATGCCGTATCTGAATTTACGTCAAGGGATGATTATCTCTTTACCTGTTTCGCGATGATGAACGACACCTGGTTCAAGGATGGCAAAGTCAACGTTGCCAACGGGGATTTTGAAGCGCTGACGGGATTTTTCGAGAATGTACAGGAGAATCCGACATACAACCAGGAAGATATCCTGACAAGTTCGTACTATGATATTGAGACCAACCCTAACTACAGTTATGACATTATGACTCCGTTCTTCTTCAATCAGATTATCGGTGGGTTTGATGATCCTGTCTTCCTGGGACTTCCGACTGCTGACGGCAGAGGTGCGGGAGCGATAATCGCATCTTCGGTATCAGTCAGTGCTGTCTCGGATCTTAAGGACGGATGCATCGATTTTATAAGGATGCTGCTGTCTGATGATATTCAGATGCTGACTAATGGTAATCCGATCAACAGGAACGCACTTCCTAATGTTTTGGACAGGAATGTCGAAGTGTTCATGAAGGAGTATGAGAGGGCAGGGATCACATCGGAAGCTGAGGAAGCCCTCTACGGCTACTATAAGCCGACTGAGGAGATGAAGAATGCCTATATCATGGGCATGGAAAACGTTGAGGTCGTCCCTGCGACTGATCCGTCCATCAGAGCCATCGTTCGCGAAGAACTCTCGGCATGTTTCTCGGGCCAGAAGGACGTTAAGGAAGTCGAGAAGACGTTGGAGGACCGCCTCAAGACTTTATATAGCGAGAAATACAACAGCTGATCTATTTTTTCCCCTTAAATAGATCTGTTTTGATCGCCTCTCGTTCCGGGAGGCGATCTTTTTGATATGCGTGATAAGTCCCGACGTTCTAAACAAGAGCAGAAAAGCAAATGTTTTATTACACTGTAATATATGTTGCCGAAAGCCTATTGAAACAGTAGGCAATAGGTTGTATCATATGCGTGTTAGCCAAGGCTAACTAGAGACGGGAAACATTATGACAAAAAACACAATCTTGGAAATCAAAAACTTATGAGAAGGAATTGGAGGTATTAGACGAAGCTGTTTATCTCAAAGATGTTGCCCATATGCCGGCCAGAGTCAAGTGTGCGTTATTGGGTTGGAGAACTCTAAAGCAGATACTCGAGCAACAAATATGATCTATAAAAACGGATCGGCTCACAAAAAATGAGCCGATCCTTTATCTATTCGGTTTAATATGATTTATCAGCCTTCAGCAATTGCACCTGTTGGGCAGTTAGCTTCACAAGCACCGCAGGATACGCAAACATCAGCATCGATATTGTACTGTGTATCTCCCTGGGAAATAGCTCCTACAGGACAACCTTCAGCACATGAACCACAAGAAACACAAGCATCGGAAATTACATAAGCCATAGAATAACTCCTCCTTTGATGTTAGTGATTTGATTATTCCATTTACTTGATGTTTCTTCAATGCTTTACGGAAAGAGTTAACTCATTGTTTAATATGCGTTACCCTTCGTTAACTTGTGCTCGAAAAGATGATGCTGTTTCTCCGGAACGGATCTTATGATCATTTACATATGATCTTACTGCTTCGAAGGTCTTATCTCCGATATAATGCTCGACTCTGCATGCGTCCTGATCTGCTGTTTCGCTATCCACTCCCATCATGGTAAAAAGATCGGTAAGGATAGTGTGACGCTCATATATACTGACAGCAACTGATCTGCCGGCTTTGGTCAAAGACAGAAAACCGCGGGAATCCTTTTGCATGTAACCTTCGCTTATGAGGAGTTTGATCGCACGGCTTACAGCGGGTTTGGAATATCCGAGATAATCGCAGATGTTTACAGCCCTAACGTAGTCGCTTTTTAGCGACAGAACGTATAAAGCTTCGAGATACATTTCTCCGGATTCCATCAAAAGCATGCACTTCTCCTTTTGCCATAGTTAGCCTATGCTTACTAGTGGATATTTTATCACATTTGTATAGCAGTTATAAAGTAAGCTTCTAAAAAGGCATTATATTAGGCCTTTGTGGAGAAAAAGCCTCTGATAGAGCATATCTGTATAAACAATGACAAAGCAGGTTAGTGATGGATAACTCATATGTGCGTATTATAACCTCATCAAAAGAACGAATCCAATTATACAGAGTATTACACCTGTGATACCGATGCCGATCCACATACAGATTCTGGCAATTTGGTGTTGTTCTCGAGAGGAAAATAATGCATAATAAAAGAACAAACGTTTGCAGTTATGGCGCGAGGTTTTTATGCGAGATTTTACTACAGTAACGGCGTGCGGGGAGTGCTGTACATGTTGTCCCAAGAAATTGGATGGCAGGTGCCCCGGTTGTATAGAGGCTGACGGAATGGTTCCTGAATGGGCTGAATCGGGAGGCTGCAAAGTGCACGCATGCTGTAAGAGACATAACGTTCAGTTCTGCGGATTGTGCAGTGAATTCCCGTGCGCGGGGATAACTGAACTGATCCACTGGAAGGAAAATGTTGTTGAACAGATGACGGCGCTGAGGGATGAATATTATGCAGGTGATAACTAAGAAGCAGGCGAGACAATTCATTCTCTCAAAGCAGGGTCTTATCGGAGCGTATAAGTTCATCGGGAAAGACGGTGCATATGAATATGTCAGACAGGCGGGATGTATCCAGTTTGACCCGGTTGATGTGTGCGGTAAAAATGCTGAACTGACGCTTCAGTCCAGGGTCAGAGGATTCCGTAAGAAGATGCTTCAGGATCTTCTCTATAAAGACAGAAGACTGTTCGATTATGCAGATAAGGAACTGTCGATCATCCCTACGGAAGACTGGCCGTATTTCTCATCATACAGAGACAGGAGTCTTAAACTCGGAAAGACTTTTGAAGGAATGGATGAACTTAAGAAAAAGGCTGTTTCTTTTATCGAGGAGAACGGTCCTGTTTGTAGTGATTCTCTTCCGATTGAAGGCGAGATCTACTGGCATTCATCCATGCATTGGAGCGGGAACTGGGGTAAGAAATCATTGGCCTCAAGATCAGTTCTGGAGCAGCTCTATACTGACGGTGAACTCATTATCCATCATAAGAACGGAAGCCGTAAGTATTATGATCTGGCTAAGAAGTATCTTCCGTCCGATATATTGAAGGCGAAGAATCCATGCAGTAAAGAAGCGGATTTTCTTAAGTGGAGAGTGCTTCGCCGTATAGGTGCGGTGGGACTGTTGTGGGATAAGAACAGCACTGCTTTTCTGGGACTTTATATCAAGGCGGAACAGCGTAAGAAGATACTTGAGGAACTGACCCAAGAAGGGAAGATAATGCCAGTTACGGTTGAAGGGATAAATCAGCCGTTTTACTACCGTGCAGAAGATGATTCTCTTATGCGATCGATCATAGACGGAAGTGCTGATCTTAAACCGAGAATGTCTTTTATCGCACCACTTGATCCGCTTATGTGGGACAAAGCTTTGATACTTGCTTTGTGGGATTATCAATATGCCTGGGAGATATATACTCCTGCAGATAAACGCAAGTATGGTTATTATACTTTGCCTATCATTTTCGGTGACAGATTTGTTGGTCGTATCGAAGCTGTTTCTGACAGGAAACAAGGCGTTCTTAATGTGCGCGGATTATGGTGGGAGAAGGGTGTTCGCCAAAGCAAGAAATTGAACGCTGCGTTGGAGAGAACGCTTAAGAATTTCGCTAATTTCAATGATTGTCAGAGCGTGGCCGATCAGAGAAAGGAATGAGTTATGTCAGACAGACCGGAATTAACAAGAGAAATGAAGAGCAGCGACTTCCTTGAGTATTACTATCTCAAGGAAGAACTCGTTGCGTTTTGCCGTGAGAATGATCTTCCGATCTCCGGAGGAAAACAGGAAATAACAAAGCGGATCGCTGTCTTTCTTGATACTGGAAAAACAGAAGACAGATCCGCAGGTAAAACCGGAAAGTCAAAGCCAAAGATCACTTTAATAACGAGAGACAGCATCATCGAATCCGGTTTTGTCTGTTCGGAACTTCACCGTGCTTTTTTCAAAGAGGAATTAGGCGCAGGTTTTTCTTTCAATGTTGCTTTTCAGAAGTGGTTGAAGAATAATGCAGGCAAGACATACGCGGATGCCATTGAAGCGTATAAGAAGATCAAGGAAGAAAAGAAGACAGGGAAGACAGATATAGGTAAGCAGTTTGAATACAATACCTATGTGCGGGACTTTTTCGAAGACAATAAAGGTGCTTCACTGGATGATGCCATCAGGTGTTGGAAGTATAAGAAGAGCAACAAGGGTCATAACAGATACGAGAGATCTGATCTGGAGGCTCTGAAGGATACCTGACGGAGATCACCGTCATTCCATGTGGACTACATCTTTGCCGATCTCGTCGATGAAGACATAGCCATCTATATCTTTATATTCCTTGTAGTTATTGGAAACAGTGAATACTGCTATCGCGCGGTTGTGATTGCCCTCGGAAGGCATATCCACCTGTATAGTGCAGAAATTCTGTCCTTCATGTGTGACAAGGATGATAATGCTACCGGAGACCTTATCTTCGAACAACGGAACATATTCTTCATATATGGTCTTAGGTATGTTCAGGAGTTCGTCGTACGTGAATTCTTCCAGTTCGACATTCATCCTTCCTGCCATGTATTCTGTTCTCGGGAATAATTCAGTATAGTCATCTCCGTAGTGATAATCTCCGAAGTCTATGGCTTCGACATGTGCGTCCATATGCATGTTTTCCGGCAGACCCAATTCTTTGTCCAGATAGTTATCAAAGTCATCGTTAAAACCATCAACTAAGGCGCAGTAATCATTCGCGACGAACTCCATATAGTCATCTTCGTAATCCCTGTAACTGATCTCAGTGATGTGACCGTCAGGAAGTACAGGTGTCTCGAGATTGAATGTCGGTTCGTCGTAGTATTTGAGGCTGATCTTAGCTTCACGGCTCATGGTCTCGCCATATGTTTTCTTCAGATATTCACGCAGATCAGGTTCGTATTCCTTAATGCGCTTATGATCCTTAACACCCCAGATACAGCATGGTATAAGCATTGCCAGGATTGAAACAGCGGCACATACGATCGAAGCGATCTTAAGACCTTTACCTGCCTTCCTTACAAAGAAGATCACATAAAAGATCTCGATGAACAGGCATATCTCGATTACTGGAATGGCCAGGAACCATTCGAACATACAACATAATGCTTTCAAACCGTAGATGTTTGCCCCTCCGAAAAAATTCTCGGATACACCATATAAGGCACAAAATCCAAAAAAGATCCAAGGGATAAAGGAGGCGAAGAATAATATACCCCCGACAAATCCCAATATCTTCTTAGCTATCTCTTTTCCATCATTACTCATAGATCCTGCCTCTCAGACTCCCTCAATTCCGAAGGTCAGATAATAGTTTGATATTCAAACTATTTACTTGGATATTATCATCTTCCTTTGACATCTGCAATATCCTGTCCGAACTGCCATAAAAATCGCACAAAACATCAAATTGCTTTTAGAACGTGGTATAATTTCTGTATTGATTGGGAGAATGCGGAAAGCATCATTAAGGGAAAACTCGGAGGATAGAAGCATGAACAAGCGGGTAGCTATATTTACCAATGGATTTAGCAATGAATTTATTGAGTATATAGTTTCGGGTTTTCACAAGAAAGCCAAGGAAGACGGTGTAGACGTATTCGTATTTGTTACCTATTGTTCTGCCAACGATCACGAACTGCAGAATAAATGTCAGCTCAACCTCTTCCATCTTCCGGATCCAAGTGATTTCGACGGAGCGATAATGCTCACCAACACATATAATTTCAAGGACGAGCAGGAACGTGTCTGTGCCAGATTCCAGAGGGCCGGCGTACCTATGGTCTCTCTTGAAGTTGACGTTCCCAACATGTCCTGCATCAAGACAGAGAATTATAACGGTGTCCGCGAACTGGCGCAGCATCTTGTCGAGCATCATAAAGCGAAGAAGATACTCTATGTTAACGGAATCGAGGGTAATGTCGAGAACTCCATAAGAAGGCAGGCCCTTGTTGATGTTCTTAATGAGCACGGCATGGAGCTATACCACGAATTTAAATGCGACTTCGGTTTTTATACTGCTTATATTGATATGCGCAGGTTCATTGAAGAAGGAAATGAAATTCCTGATGCAGTTGTCTGTGCTAACGATAATATGGCTCTTGGAATTAATTACTCTTTGTCCGATAAAGGATTCAATGTTCCTGATGATGTTCTGGTCACCGGTTTCGATATGATAAAGGACGGACAGTATACTTTCCCTATTCTTGCAACGGTATCCAGAGGCTGGAATAATTTCGGCGAACTTGCTTATGACAAGCTCATGTATCAGATCAAGAATCCTGATGAGCGATTTACAGAAGAATATGATTCCTACTTTGTTCCTTCCGAGAGCTGCGGATGTCCTGCGACAGAAGAGTCGCTGAAGAACAGATTCAACGAGATAAGACACGCATATTTCTCCAATCTTCAGATGGATATCATGGATATCTTCTTCATGGGACTTCAGGTTCCTTTGTCCTTTGCAGTTCAGAAGGAAGACTTTTATGTGAAAGGTATAAAGAGCACTAACGGTGTTCCGCAGTTGGGTCCTGATTATGCGATCTGTACCGAGCCGGAGTTCTTCGAGCTGGATGACGAGCAGTATCCTAAGAGGATCAGAGGCTACAGTTCCAACATGGATATCCTTTATGAACTTCGTGACGGCAAAGATATGCCTCTGAGGCACTTTGATTCCAAGTATCTCTATCCTGATTATGAGCACAAGGAAGGCGAATCGAATCTTTATATATTCGCTCCGATGAACTACCTTAACTTTATCATCGGTTATATCGCGATCAAGAATACGCCAACGCTCCTTTACAATCTGGGATTAAGCAAATTCATCAAGAACATGAATGCCCAGCTGTTCAGTATGCGCCGTCATATATTCTCTGACCGTACCAACAACGAGCTTAAGAAGATCTACATGACTGATGCTCTCACGGGTCTTTATAACCGCACGGGCTGTCAGAAAGTTCTCTATGATTTCATTATTTCTCGAAAAGGAAAGAATCAGAAATCCATACTTGTTTTCGCTGACATAGACAGAATGAAGACCATCAACGATCTTTACGGTCACCTTAACGGCGACCTGGCGATAAAGGCGACAGCTGAAGCGTTCAAGAAGTATTCTCCGGATGATTGGCTCTTCGGAAGATACGGTGGAGATGAATTCATTGCAGTCGGTTCATGGCCTGAAAATGAAAATATCGAGGATCTTCTGAAGAATATCTCCGAATCAATGAGTAATGAATTCGATACGCTGAATCTCTCGTTTATCCTTCATGCGAGTATCGGTTATGCCGTAATTGAGCCGAGCGATAATGCGAGCATAGATGACTACATCGACAAGGCTGATAAATATATGTACGCCGAGAAGGAGAAGTATCACAAGTTTATCGA
>CADCQX010000041.1 GCA_902803695.1 Oscillospiraceae bacterium | reverse complement strand
TCTGGACAAAAACAACATGCTGTATGTTGCGCTTCAATGCATGAACGAATTACTCCCTGCCTTCCGTGACAATGATCTTTCCGAAGAGAATCCTTTTACACCGCTCTTTGAGGGACTTGATTCAGATTATCTGATTGCGCTGAATACAGGTGCTGTATGGAATGTAATCTCACTTTGGGTGCACCGCGGAATGAAGGACAAGCCTGATCATGTAAAAGAGACTGTAAGACAGTACATCAAAAGAATTAGTTCAAAATAACGTCCTGATTATACCATTACAAAAATACCGCCCGATCCATTCAGATCAAGCGGTATCTGTCGATTTTTGTAGAGGTGACCCAATTTGGATGCATTTCCTATTCCAGGGAGAATTGAACTCCTGTCTTGGTCGATTATATTCAGGATTATTCGATCAAATGTACTGCAACATTCATTACATCATTTGCAGTAACGATTCCAATGATATTCTTACCATATGATACCACCGGAGGCACGAAAACCAATTCCTCGATCTTATAGTCACCATAGACAACCGGAATATCAACACGTGTCAGATTGGTAAGACTGATATCCTTTACCTTGCTTCCGTATCCCAGAAGCTCAGCAACCTTTTTCGAAAACTTGCTTGAGAAATACCCTGCGTGTTCAAGACTTAATGCATCGACCAAAGTGGAATCCAGTTTTCCCATAAAAAGCAGAACAAGATAAAGACGTCTTTTATCTTCCAGTTTCTTTTTCATTAATCCTTGTATCTTGCGTGCATTTTCTTCGAAGGAGATCTGCTTATTGTATCTGTATTGAAATGAGATTCCGGTAGCCTGATTACCCATTGATCTGTTACCGTCAGTCCTGCCATCTACCGCAATACCGATATCTGCCTTGATATCCTTATCCTTGATCATATCCGTGATCAGATAAGAAGTTAAAGTAACACCTGCCGCTTTTGCTTTCTTCAGCATGCTATCAAGATCTGCTTTTACATAACGCTTAATGTCAGTTACTGACCTTCTGTCTTTCCAGTAACAGTCATAAGCCCTATCCATATCTTCAAATCCGAAGACCTTCTTCTCCTTTGTCCACTTCTTATTCCAGTACTTAAGGAGCATTTCATATACAGAAGACAATTCACTTCCTTCAGGTATATTATCCACAGTTAGATTTCTGAAAGGAACGGGTTCAACAGTTTCATTATTAAGACACCTCATGAATGTCTCGATAAAATAGAGAAGCGACTTACCGTCTCCTCCAAGATGGTGCATCATGAATATTATCTTGTCAGCCGACTTAAATCCTCTTATAAACTCGCCTTCTTCTATGTGAAATCTTTTCCGCTCATTCAAATTGATCAGTTCCTGTATAGATCTATCAGTCTCTTCAAGGCTGTTATAAGTTTTATCAGAAGTCACATAATAAGCCTCGCCTGATGGTTCTATAACAACCTTCGTGTTCAACACTTCATGAATACTGCATGCCTTTTCAAAAGCTTCTTGCATTCTTTCAAACGGCACATCTTCACTAACCCTGACAAGCATAGATATCACAATGCTTGTATCGAAAAGATCTGCTCTTTCTGTCTCAATTTTATATCTCATAAGTATTCCTTTATTCCGCTTACCCACAACTTCATTTCAAGCCTGTGTGGCATAACCTTACTTAAGAACCGCATATAACGGTAATAGAAGGAACATACTGAAACATCTTTCCCTTTTCTTGCATCTTTTATAGCAGCGTCTACCACTTTATCTGCATTTACCATTCCGGGATACTTGATCTCTTTTCCGTTATTCTTTTTCGGAAGCATCTTTGTATCGACCCATCCGGGGCATACAGCCGTGCAAGTTATTCCATCATTCTCGACATTAAGACTTCTTGTAAATGACAACAGATAAGCCTTGCTTGCCGAATATAATGCAATATACGGATTGGGCTGAAATGCAGAAGCTGAAGCAACGTTCAGGATGTATGAGCCTTCTGTCATGAAAGGAAGTGATGCTCTGCAGAGAAGTGTTGCTGCTTTATCATTGATATCAAGCATGTCACTTATTTCTTCGAGTGAGAACTCAGATACCGGAGCCATTCTGGCAATGCCTGCGTTATTTACCAGATACTTTATCTCAGGCTTTTCAGATTCAATCTTTCTGCAAAGTGATAAGATCTGTTCTTTATCCGAGAGCTCAGCTTTAACCTTGATTATCTTGTCACCATAAAGTTCTGCCAGTCTTGAAAGCTTTTCATCACTTCTTCCGACTGCCCAGATACTGTCCACTTCGTCATACAGTTTTCTGATAAACTCTTTTCCGATATCACCTGTCGCACCTGTAACTATTGCTATCATTACTTATCCCCCAGCAAGAGCCTTGACAGATCATCGGAATTGATCATTGCAAAGCCAGTCTGATACATATTCTTTACAGCGTAAAGATATACAACACCCCAATATAATTCTGACAGCTTTCTCGTGTTACCGGATACAACACTGCCTTCCTTCTGACCCTGCTTGATTATCTTCTCAGTCATCTTGTAGAAAGACTGATCAGCCACACCTTCAAGAAGTCTTTGAGTATATAATGCGATACCCGCCGAGAACATCTCGTCTTCTTTCAGATTCTTGATAAGATAATCTGACATCTTCTTTATCTTAGTCTCAGCAGGAAGCGGAAGCTTAACAAGTGTTGTAAGCTTATCGTTATTTGCGATCTTATCTGATATGGAAAAGATCTCCGAATATAATTCTTCTTTTGATTTGAAATAGATATAGATCGTTCCCTGAGCAATACCGATGTGCTTTGAAAGATCGCTTATCTTCGTCCCGTCAAAGCCGTTCTTCGCAAAATAGAGAACGGATTTTCTGATGATCAGATTCTTCGTCTCTTCCCTAATCTCCTGGCAGCGTTCCTGTGATTTTGGCATGGCGGCTCCTTTTATGAATGAATTTTTTTTCATCCATAAAATAGCACAACACCTAAGGCAGTGTCAACAGCTTAATTCAGGATTTTGTTATTTATTCTGCTAATATTATATTCTTTTCTCAAACCTGAACATGCCATCAGGAAATTGATCATCAACGGGAATGTCCCTTTCATCGGGATCGTTAGGATCGGGATGATGACCGTTATAAAACTCTACTATGTGAAAGCCGCAGCGGTTTACATAGAAGTGAATATTTCTCTTCTCAAAATATGGTGTAACGGTCTCCCATATCTTTACTTCAGGATGCATCTTTTCCACTTCGCACCAGGCGGCATATCCGATGCGCTTTAGGAGAAACAAACAAGATCTCCAGGTCTCCTCTGTCTCCATCAACTTTCAGAATGATACCTCCAACCTTTTTGCCATCCAAAACAATTCTGTAAGCTTCGCCTGAATCTATGGATTCTTCTATGGTTTTCCGTGAGATTATGTTTTCGCCATCTTCGAAATGGTCATCACGGCATCCAAATTCCTCAAGCGCTCCGTAATTGAACGCATCCTGATTATCCAGAATAAACTGATCTCTATCATCTTCCGTTAATGGAATGAGTTTAATGTCCATAGTCTTGTTACCTACTGATTTTTCTTACTGACAATCCAATTATACCATTACAAAAATACCGCCTGACCCTTGCAGATCAAGCGGTATCTGTCGATTTTTGACTAGGTGAAACGATTTGAACCTTTTTCCGATTCTGAGGGGTATTGAAC
>CADCQX010000040.1 GCA_902803695.1 Oscillospiraceae bacterium | reverse complement strand
TTACCTTCTCCCTTAAAGATATCTGCCGTACGAAGGCCCTTTTCAAGGACCTTATTGACTGCTTCGTTGATCATATCGGATGCCTTATCTTCGCCGAGCGACCATTTGAAGAGCATTGCAGCCGACAATATGGTTGCCAGCGGATTAGCTATTCCCTTACCTGCTATATCAGGAGCGGAGCCGTGAACCGGTTCGTACATGCCCGGTTTACCCGGATCTCCCAGAGAAGCAGAAGGAAGCATTCCGACTGATCCCGTTATCTCGCCTGCCTCATCGGAAAGAATGTCGCCGAACATATTTGAAGTTACGATAACATCAAAACTCTGCGGTCTTCCGATAAGCTGCATCGAAGCATTGTCAATATATAAGAATTCTACACTAACTTCAGGGAAATTTCCTGCCTCGCTCTTAACAACTTCACGCCAGAGCCTGCTGGTCTCGAGAACATTAGCCTTATCCACAACGGTAAGCCTCTTGTTCCTTCCCATGGCATATCGAAAACCCTCTCTTACGATCCTTCTGATCTCATAGTCACTATACTCTTCAGTATCAAAAGCACCGTCACCTGTCCTGCCCTTCTTACCGAAATATATTCCGCCGGTAAGTTCACGGACGATCAGGATATCCATTGATGTAACGCCCTTGATCGGACAGGCATCAGCTAATGCCTCATAAAGAAGAGCCGGTCTTAAGTTGGAATAAAGACCCAATTCTTTTCGAAGACCCAAAAGAGCTTTCTCAGGTCTAATGGACGGATCGACATCATCCCACTTAGGTCCGCCTACGGCACCAAGAAGGACTGCATCGCTGCTCTTACAGATATCGAGAGTCTCATCAGTAAGAGGTATGCCGTATTTATCAATAGAACAACCGCCTGCCAGACACTCGGTAAACGTAAGAGCATATCCGAGTTTCTCAGAGACGGTCTTCATAACCTTAACGGCACCGTCAACTACTTCAGGTCCGATGCCGTCGCCTTTTATTAGTGCAATGTTATATCCTTTCATCACGCATTTCCCTTCGTGTATTCCACTAGTCCGCCCGCATCGATTATCTTCTGGATGAAAGGCGGAAACGGCTTAGCCTTAAAGACAAGATCCTTGGTCTTATCGATGATCAATCCCTCCTCGAAATCAACCTCGACCTCATCTCCCATATCTATTCCCTCAACAGCTTCCTTACACTCAAGGATCGGAAGTCCCATGTTGATGCTGTTTCTGTAGAAGATCCTCGCGAAGTCCTCGGCTATAACGCAGGATATACCGCTTGCCTTAATAGCCACAGGAGCATGCTCCCTTGAAGATCCGCAACCGAAGTTCTTACCTGCAACGATGATGTCTCCTGCTTCAACTTTATTAACAAAATCGCTATCAAGATCTTCCATACAGTGAACTTTCAGAAGTTCAGGATCAGCCGTAGTCAGAAATCTTGCAGGTATGATGACATCCGTATCGATATTGTCACCGTATTTAAAAACCTTACCGCTTACTTTCATCACAATACCTCCTTCGGTGTCGCTACTCTTCCGAGAATCGCAGATGCAGCTGCAACAGGAACGCCGCTTAAGATGATCTCTGAATCCTTGGCGCCCATTCTTCCGACGAAGTTACGGTTGGTCGTCGAGACACATCTCTCACCGCTAGCAAGCACTCCCATATGAGCTCCGAGACAAGGGCCGCATGTAGGAGTTGATATTACGCATCCGGCCTCCTCGAAAATGTTTAGAAGTCCCTCATTGAGAGCTGTCTTATAGACTTTTCGAGAACCCGGGATAATAATGCAGCGGATATTAGGGTCAACCTTCTTACCTTTAAGGATCGAAGCAGCCATCCTGATATCACTGATCCTGCCGTTGGTACAAGAACCGATTACAACCTGATCGATCTTCATATCCTTAACGTCCTCTGCTCTCTTCGTGTTGGAAGGAAGATGCGGAAGTGCAACCGTCAGCGGTACTTCAGCAAGATCTATCTCGACAGTCTTCGAATAAACTACGTCTTCATCAGGTACAAAAGCCTTATACTCACCGCTGTTGAACCTGTTCTGATCAACCTTATCCATGAAAGCGAGTGTCACTTCATCAACCGGAAAGATACCGTTCTTGCCGCCTGCTTCGATTGCCATATTGCAGATCGTAAGCCTGTCCTCCATCGACAAGTCATGAACGCCGTCGCCCGTGAATTCGATCGACTTATAAAGAGCTCCGTCGACACCGATAAGGCCGATAAGATGAAGGATGATATCCTTACCTGTTACGTATTCATTCTTCTTGCCTTTGAGCACGACTTTAACTGCTTCAGGAACTTTAAACCAAGTCTTGCCTGATGCCATCGCACAAGCAAGGTCAGTCGAACCGACACCTGTCGCAAATGCTCCAAGCGCTCCGTATGTACATGTATGGGAATCGGCACCTATGATCGCATCGCCCGGGAAGACAAGACCGTTATCCGGAATGATTACGTGCTCTATACCGTGACCTTCGTCACCTAATTCATAGTATTTGGAAATATTCTTCTCTCTCGCAAAGCATCTCATACACTTGGAAAGCTCTGCGGACTTAATATCTTTGTTCGGCGTAAAATGATCAGGAACAAGACACACCTTATCCTTATCGAAAACTTCACCGCCCATCTTGCCCAGGATCTCTATAGCCGGCGGGGCTGTTACATCATTACCCAGGACCATATCAAGTCTTGCCTCGATAAGGTCACCGTCATGAACTTCATCAAGTCCTGCATGAAAAGCCAGGATCTTCTGCGTCATCGTCATTCCCATAAGCAAAGTCCGCCTTTGAATTGATAGGAATATTTTACAACAAAGGCATAGTCCTGCTCAATTATGGAAACTTGGTATTTACTTAACGAAAAGCAGTATTTAAGGCATCTCGAAAACGATTACGTTCCAGGATAAAGGCTTAATATGAGTTTTGAGGATACCGTTTTCGAAAGAAACAGGCTCAACATTCTTAGGCTCAAAGAAAGCATCATCCTCAGGGTCAGTGATCTTTTCTACATCATCACAAGAAATCTCGGAATGAGAATCCAGTTTGACACCTGCAAATCCCGTAAGATCAACTGTCAACGGATACTCATCCTCTGAACTCTTGTTGACGACAAATACTGTTATCCTCTTATTCTCCTTGTCATAGGCACATGCGCTATCTACAAAGTTAACTCCCTCTTTACCTGTATATTGAGATGTATCGTCTACTGCATATCCCGGCATGTCAAACGTCTCGGAATCCACTTTAACATCCAGTGATATTCCTTTCGCATACTTTAAGAGCTGAAGCATTGCAAAATGGGATGCACTTCTCCAGACCTTATCATGATCGGAAGAACAAAGAGCATGAAGACCGCCTGTCATACAGCCGATCTTTACTCTGTCTGCATGTCTTAAAAGTGCGAGTTGGATAGATACCATGGAAAGCATATGTTCCATATCTCCGCCCGGGAAAACAAAATGTTCCATCTTATCCGGATCATGACGGATATATTTACGTTCAGGATTGAAGCTGTGATGGATCCTGGCCATGTTATATCTTCCCCAGCCCGGATTAAGAGGCATATTAGGTCTGATCATAGCTCCGTATTCATCAAGAGATATCATCATCTTCTTCGGAGATCTGTGCTTCGACTGAACATAATCACACATAGCGATCTCGGTATTAAGGAAATCCTCATAATATACTGAACCGCCGAGAAGCGACTTCAGATCTCCAGGAGGAGCACTGTGATAGAAGTGTACCGAGAGATAATCCACTACGTCATAGCACTGATCAAGTACCGTCTCATCCCACTCAGGGAAATGTTCCATAAATGGAGCAGAAGAACCGCATACGGCTGTCTTGATAGTCGGATCGATCCACTTCATTGCCTTTCCTGTCTCAAGGCATGTAACACCATAGCCTCTCGGGTCTCTTTCCCAGGAACCAAGCTGCCAATGACCGTCCATCTCGTTACCGAGATACCAGGTATCAACCTTATAAGGAGCTTCGTGTCCGTTCTTACGACGAAGATCGGACCAATAGGTTCCGCCTTCGTGGTTGGTATATTCCACGATATCCATGGCATCCTGCATGGTGCCCGTACCGAGGTTAACCGTATAAAGTGGTGATGTATTAACTTTCTCGGCCCACTGAAGATATTCATCGTGGCCGACCTCGTTTGTAATGTACTGATACCAGGAAGGATCCAGATGCGTCTTACGCTGATCCTTAGGTCCTATTGAGTCTTTCCACTGCCAGCAGGATACATAGTTACCGCCAGGCATTCTTACTGCAGGAAGTCCGGTCTTACGAAGAGCATTTATAAAGTCGGTCCTGAAACCCTGTTCATCAGCGGTTGGATGATCGGGATTATACATGGTTCCGTTGACCATGGTTCCGATAGGCTCAAGAAAGGCGCTAAAGAGCCTTGGTGATATCTCACCTATCTCAAATTTGGGATGGATCGTGATCTTTGCTTCTTTCGACATACTGACCTCCAAAGGAACAGACTCCTTTATTATTTTGCAGTCAGCGGTCTTTTTCGACAATGGAAAAAATCAAGCAAAAGACATGACAGAAGTCAGTTCTTTCCCGTAGAGATCTTCTTGATCCACTTTCTGCTACGAAGTCTTAATACGCACCATATGGTCTTCGCGACCTGGTCAAACTTCAGGAAGAAATAGATCCAGAACGGCGGGAGATGCAATACAAATCCTGCCAAAAGACCAAGCGGCAACGCAAGGACCCAAAGGAAGATATTATCTGCGAGCATGAGCATAGTCGTATCTCCGCCGCCTCGAAGGACTCCCTTGGTCATAATACTGTTTGTAGCCTGGAAGATGATAATGAAACTGATCGAGTTCAAAAGCTGGTAAGCAATAGAAACCGCTTCAGCTGTGGTCTTGTCGCCATAAGCAAGTATGATCGGTGTCTTCATGAAGAATATGAAGAGAGCAGACAGGAATCCAAG
>CADCQX010000039.1 GCA_902803695.1 Oscillospiraceae bacterium | reverse complement strand
TCTGACGCCGTCACCGGCAGCAGAACCTGATGCGATCTGGATGTTGGTATTCGACAGAAATACTACTTCAGACATGTGAGTTGTTTCCTTTCCTTAACTTGTCCGTTCTTATGATCCTGCACCGATCGTTTCGTAGGACTGATATATTGGCTGAATGATTGAAATAATGACGAATCCTACGATAACTGCCATTACAACGATCATTACCGGTTCGATATATGACGTAAGTTTAAGCAGGGACTGCTTAGAATAGAAATCCAAATCATTTGCTACGGATTCAAGCATGTTTCCGAGCATACCGGTTTCTTCACCGACTTTGATCGTAGCAGAGAGCTTTTGAACAAATCCGTTAACCTCAACAAGTGCAGATGACAAAGGCATACCGCCGGCAACTTTTTTCTCGACTTCGTCAAACTGAGCTTCAATATACTTGTTGCCTATGGTACCTCTTGAAATCTCGATGCAGCTGTGGATCGGAATACCTGATGAATAAAGTGAACTCATGGTACGGGCAAATCTTGCAGAATAAATGACCTTTGTGAGTTTTCCCCATGCACCCATAACCTTTATGTGATCGATGTGATACTTAACTATAGGGAGTCTAAAGACAATCTTTCCGAATATAAATCCTAAAACAACTACAATCAATAACACATACCATCTGGTTACGACGAAGTCAGAAATACCCATAAGGATCTGGGTGGTTATTGGCAGTTCCTCTAATTGCGAGAACATCTCTTCAAACTGCGGCAATACATAACCGAATAAGATAGCTACAACAACAACGATCAATACGCAAAGTATCTTAGGATAAGTAAGAGAATTCTTTGCTGTCTGCTCGAGCTGTGCTTCGCTTGTATACTGTTCAGCAAGACGAAGACAAGTAACATCAAGTGTTCCGGATGTTTCTGCTGCTCTCATCATGTAGATAAGAAGGGGAGGGAATGCAGGCTCCAATTCTTCCATAACCACAGAAAGAGCAACACCCTGAACTATTCGGTCACGAAGTCTTAAATATAACTGACGCTCATAATCAGAAATCGATTCATCATTTGCGATGATCTCGATAGCTTTAATAAGTGTAACACCAGCCTTGATAAGCGTTCCAAGCTGACGGCAGAAATCCGCAAGTCTAGGCTTTTTCAGTGGCTTCAGAGCCATATTCTTTACAATCGGTTTTGCTTCCAAGAGAAGAAGACCAGAATCGTGGAAACGTTTCTGTAAATCAGTTTCATCGTATGCTTCGGCTTTACCCTTAACGATCTTACCTTTACTGTCCTGTGCCTGATATTTATATTCCGGCATATGCTAGCGTTCCTTCCTTGAATCTTCTATTCAGCATCATAATTTAAAAGTTCTAACGAGTAATACACTTTGAAATTTCCTTCAAGACCAGTTTGGTTGCCTGTCCTGTTACCGGAATCAATGTATATTACCTGATATAAACCTTTACGATATTCAAATCTTAATGGGGCGTTAGTCTTGTCGTCCCATTCATAGAGAATTACTGTTCCGTTACGATGTGATATCTCAGCTATCATCTCGGCTGCACCCTCAGATAATCCGCTTGGGTCATTAGGATCATAGATAGATGACATATCCCCGTAGAATTCGGTTCCAACAGCACGAAGTGCTTTGCGGATATCACGAGCTTCTTTATAAGCTTGTCTGGCTCCGGTATCTAATGCAAACCACAATGCCAGGAAGGAGGACAATCCAAATATGACCACCGTAATCACGACGATCCGAAGCGCTTCTCTGAAACTGCTGCGCTTGTAAAACCGCGTACCCTCAATAATTATTCCGTTGGCTTTGCTCTCTGACACAGGAGTAATCCTCCGTAATTAGTTAAAATAATTTTAGCACGAAAAAAAGTTAAGGACAGTTAATAAAATAAATTGTTACAGCATGGTCACAGAATTTACGAGACAGTTTACAATTCTTTTTCTTTTGAGGGCTAAATGGCATAAAATAAAGCATTTGCAGCGTGAAATAACCTCAAAGAGGATGATGAGTGGTTGTGTAACATTGTTACACAAATGAACATGTAACAGTGTTACATTGTCGATTTGAAAATTTTTTCCGGGTTTCATTTCAGATTGTTTCTTTGTTCCTACACAGAAAAATCATGTCGATATGTTTTTTGCGTGTCTTTTTTTCTTTACTGTCTGGTGACCATTTGTTC
>CADCQX010000038.1 GCA_902803695.1 Oscillospiraceae bacterium | reverse complement strand
TACTTAGGAGATCTCTTGTTCTTCTTCGGGTTTTCGAGTTCAAGGGTAGGGTTATATTCGAAAAGGTGCTTTTTCACGCAGCAATACTTATAAAAACTTCTTAGTGAAGAGATCTTTCTGGACCTTGAAGCTGCATTTAAGCCCTGATCTCTACTAAGCCAGATCAGATATGCGAATATGTCATTGGTCTTTATGCTGGAGATGAACTTTACATCAATGTCGGATATATCTATCTCTTGAAAATCCGCATCCTTGGAAACGAGTCTTCTGTCGATCTTCATATACCTGAAAAAGATCACGATATCTCCCTTGTAGTTCTTTACCGTAAGGTCTGAACGGTTCAAAACTGCAAGCATATAATTCTCATATTCTTCAAGTACAGGGAATGAATTGATCATGATCCTCTCCGCTTTGGTAATTCTGTCTACATTTTAACATAATCCATTGTTAATCTTATCGAAAATAGTTATTGAATATGTATTTTCGTTATGATAATATACCTCCGTACAAAGACAGTTGTCCACGGTGGGTGGACTGGAAAGAAGGAAAAAATGGAAAAGAAATTAAGAGCAGGCGTTATCGGTGCAACGGGTTATGTAGGCCAAAGATTCATTTCTTTGCTTGCTGATCACCCTTGGTTTGAGTGTGTTGCAGTATGTGCTTCACCTAGATCTGCCGGTAAGACATACGAAGAGGCAGTTGAAGGTCGTTGGAAGATCGACGTTGAGATGCCTGAATATGTAAAGAAGCTTGTTGTATATAGTACTGATGATCTTGAGAAGTTCTGCGAGCAGGTTGATTTCTGTTTCTGCGCAGTTGATATGAAGAAGGATGAGATCAGAGCTCTCGAAGAGAGGATCGCTAAGACAGAGACTCCTGTAGTTTCAAATAACTCTGCTCACAGATGGACTTCTGATGTACCTATGATCATTCCTGAGATCAATGCTGATCATGCTGAGATCATTGAGGCTCAGAAGAAGAGACTTGGAACAAAGAACGGATTTATCGCTGTTAAGCCTAACTGCTCGATCCAGAGTTATGTTCCGGCACTTACTCCGCTTCTAGGCTATGGTATCAAGCAGATCTCTGTTTGTACTTATCAGGCTATCTCCGGTGCAGGTAAGACCTTTAAGGATTGGCCTGAGATGGTAGGTAATATGATCCCATATATCGGCGGTGAGGAAGAGAAGTCCGAGAAGGAGCCATTGAAGGTTTGGGGTAAGGTTGCTGGAGATCATATTGAAAATGCTTCTCAGCCGGTTATCTCTGCTCAGTGCTACAGAGTTGCTGTTCAGGAAGGACATACTGCTGCTGTATCCGTTTCTTTCGATAAGAAGCCAAGCATTGAAGAGATGAAGAAGGCCTGGGCAGAGTTTGAAGGTGAGGCTCAGAAGCTTAATCTTCCTTCAGCGCCTAAGAAGTTCCTTCAGTACATTGATGAGGATAACCGTCCTCAGCCTAAGCTTGATGCAATGTATGAGAACGGTATGGGCGTATCGATCGGCAGACTTCGCGAGGATAATATCTTCGACTATAAGTTTACCTGTCTTTCACACAATACCTTGAGAGGTGCTGCAGGCGGCGGAGTTCTTTCTGCTGAACTTCTCACAGCTAAGGGCTATATCAAGGCTAAATAATTGAATGATTTTTTCGAGAGACTGCTTCATTAACCGGAGCGGTCTCTTTTTTTGCTTGACATTCGGCCGTCTATTAAGATAATAAATATGGCGAGGTGAAAAAATGGGACATATTCTATCTTTCTTTTCGATGATAAATGACGGATTGATCTTTGGTTTAGGCCAGGTCATGCGTCTCTGTTACTATATCTGCAACAACTATGGCTTGAGTATTATCTTGTTTACTCTTTTGACTAAGGTCATTCTTTTGCCGCTTGCTATCATTGTTCAGATCAATTCCATTAAGATGGTAAATCTTATGCCTGAACAGAATGCGTTGAAGATCAAGTATATCGATGATAAAGATAAGTTTACCGATGCCCAGCTCGCTCTCTATAAGAAGCACAAATATAACCCTATCATCGGTGTTATCCCGCTTTTGATCCAGGTTCCGCTTGTTCTGGGCCTTGTAGGTGTTATCTACAGACCTTTGTCATATGTTTTGAGCTTTAATAATTCTACTGTAGAGTCTCTTAAGACATGGCTCATAACAACAATGAACGGTGCAGAACTTACGAGCAGATTCCAGCTTGATATCATCAGCAAGATCAAGGAAGGTATCGTTCCGACTGATGCTTCGCTCCTTGAGTCTGTTACCAGGATAACAAACTTTGATACTCATTTTCTTGGTATTGATCTTAGTGCAACTCCTAGTTTGCATGGTAATTACATCCTATTGCTCATACCGATCCTTTCCGGTCTGAGTGCATGGTTCTTGTGCGAGATGCAGAACAGGATCAATGTTTTGCAGCTTACGCAGGAAAAGCCTTATATGATTGCTACAACCGTATTTATGGTTGCATTTTCCACTTATTTCGCTTTCCTTGTTCCAACAGGTGTAGGTCTTTATTGGATATTCGGTAACCTTTTTGCTGTTCCTTCAATGATCTTGGTCAACCTCATTATTCCGCCTAAGAAACATATCGATTATGAATATTTCGAGAGGATGAAGGCTGAGAAGGCCAAAAAGGAGAAGCTCCGTAAAGAGAATATGTCCGTTGAGAAGAAGGATTATAAGCGCTTCTTCGCTGTTGAGGATATGAAGCTAATGATCTATTCCGAGCAGAATGGATTCTATAAATACTATGCCGGAATCATCGATTATATCTGTGAGAACTCTGATCTGGAGATCCACTATGTAACAAGCGATCCTAAGGATAATATCTTTAAAGATCCGAGAAAGCAGATAAAGTCTTACTATATTGCTTCTGATAAGTATCTCATTCCTCTTTTCATGAAGCTTGATTGTAAGATCTGTCTTCTTACAACTCCTGATCTTGAGAAGTATCAGCTCAAGAGATCTAAAGTTAACAAGAATATCGAATATATCTATACCGACCATGCGATGGCAAGCGTTAACCTTACTTTGCGTAAGGGAGCTTTGAATTACTACGATACTATATTCTGCTGTGGTCCTGATTATATTGAAGAGATCAGAGCTATTGAGCAGCTTTACGGTACAAAGAAAAAGAGACTTGTCGAGACAGGTTATCCTTTGATCGATGACATGGTTGAGAAATATGAGTCTTCTGAGCATATTAAGCATGACAGGCCGATGATCCTCATAGCTCCATCATGGCAGCCTGATAACATTTTCGAGTCATGTATTGATGATATCCTTAAGTATTTAAAGGATACTGAATATGACATTATACTCAGACCTCATCCTCAGCAGGTCAGACATATGCCTGAGCTTTTCGAGGAGCTTCGTAAGAAGTATGAGACAGAGGGAAGCAATATCAAGGTTGATACGGATTTTTCAAAGACAAACCCTGTTATGGAGGCTGATCTCCTTATAACAGACTGGTCTGATATCTGTTGGGAGTATTCCTTTACTACCAAGCGCCCGGTTCTTTTCATCAACACTCCTATGAAGGTCATGAATCCGGATTATGAGAAGATCAATATCGTTCCGAAGAATATCAAGCTCCGTAATGTTATCGGTAAGAGTGTCGATCCTGATAAGGCTGAGGAAGTTAAGCCTGCTATCGATTACCTGTTGGAGCATGCAGGGGAGTACAATAAAACTATTGATGATACGTTCCATCAGTATATATTTAACATCGGAAAGAGTAAAATCCTTTGCGGTAAGTATATTTTGAAGAGACTTGGAAAATAAATTCAGTCTTTTTCGAAAAATCACTTGACGAGAAACGAAGTTATTTATATACTATACAAGCGTTTGAAAAGCGCCCTAAGTTAGTACAACGTGGGCCTTTAGCTCAGTTGGTTAGAGCAACCGGCTC
>CADCQX010000037.1 GCA_902803695.1 Oscillospiraceae bacterium | reverse complement strand
CCTTAACAGGCTTGTTTGTGCAGGATTTCGCAAACTTGGACCACTCAACCGTGATAGCCTCTCTTCTTGAAACGTCACCCCAGATGATCGGTGGCTTAACATTTCTCGTACCGTAGGACTGAACCCATGCCTTCTCAGTGAACAGATATCCGTTCAGGTGCTCACCGAAGTACTCAACCATGTCGTTACGCTCGAACTCACCGTGTACCAATACATCAAGACCGATCTCTTCCTGGAGCTTGATGCACTCGGCGATCTTCTTTTTGTTGAACTCAACATATTCTTCCTTGGACTTGAGGCCCTTCTTGAATTCCTGTCTGTTCTTTCTTACGTCCTGTGTCTGAGGAAATGAACCAATAGTTGTTGTCGGGAATAAAGGAAGGTTCAATATCTCCTTCTGGATCTTCTCTCTCTCATCAAACTTCGGAAGTCTTACGTAGTCCTCATCCTTGATGCCGGAAACCTTAGCCTGAACTTCCTTATCCTCACTGTCTTTTCTTCCTTCGAAAAGGCTCTGATTTTTCTTATAGACTTCGCTGTTCTCATAATCTGTTCCAAACAAAGATGCAATCTCGGAAAGTTCTGTAAGCTTCTCTTCAGCAAAAGCAAAATGCTTTTTGTAATCGTCGGAAAGCTTGGTCTCGTTTTCGAGAGTATAAGGAACATGAAGAAGTGAACATGATGTTCCGATGACTACATTCTCAAGACCGATCTCCTTAAGGATTGAAAGTGTCTTTTTATAGTCGTTTCTCCAGATGTTCTTACCGTTTACGAGACCGGCAACAAGTTTCTTATCAGCAGGAAAACCGTTTGTCTTAACGAGTTCCAGTGTCTTTCTTCCTTCAACAAAATCAAGACCGATGAGATCAAAGTCGAGCTTAACTACTTCGTTATAGATATCTCTGATATCACCGAAGTATGTCTGAAGGAGAACCTTTACTCCGTTCTTGTTTGAAAGAATTGATGCATAGATATTCTTGAAAAGTTCGATATCGGATGAATCAAGATCTCTTACGAGGTATGGCTCATCAAATTCAATACAACCCGCGCCCTTTGAAGCAAGGATCGAAACGAGCTTAACGTATTCTTCCGTAAGCTTACCTGATACATCACTGATCTTTTTATTTCCTGTAAACTTAGCAAGCTTAAGGAATGTGAAAGGTCCGATCAAAGCAACCTTAGTATCAACGCCAAACTCCTTTGCCTCAAGATACTCATCAACCGGCTTTGTTCCTACAAGGCTGATCTCAGTATCATCATCGATCTCAGGAACGAGATAATGATAGTTGGTGTTAAACCACTTCTTCATTGCAAGTGCTTTAACGTTACCCTTATCTCCCTGATAACCTCTTGCAAGTGCAAAGTATGTCTCGAGTCCTGAAAGACCGAGATCCTTATATCTTTGTGGGATTACGTTAAAGAGAAATGCTGTATCAAGAACGTTATCATAGAAAGAGAAATCATTTGAAGAGATACATGAAATACCTGCTTCCTTCTGCTTGAGAAGATCTTCCTTTCTGATATTCTTTGCTACTTCCAAAAGAGCTGCCTCATCGATCTCGCCTTTGAAGAATTTCTCAGATGCGAACTTGAGTTCTCTGTCTTTACCGATTCTCGGATAACCGATTACTAATGTATTCATATTATTTCCTCCAATGAGTGTTGTTGATTTATTGATTGGGAGTATAAACCTACCTTCAAAGTAGGTAAAATACTTAAAATCATCACTTCTCCATAGATAAAATCTATGACAAGTGATAAAATGCAATAAATATCTATCAAAGGAAATATCGATCAATGACCTATAAACAGCTTCAATACGTGGTAACGGTAGCAGAGGAAGGCAACATCACCAGTGCGGCCAAAAAGCTTTTCATTTCACAGCCAAGTCTGACCTCTGCCATCAGGGAACTGGAAAACGAATACAATATCACTATCTTCATGAGATCCAACAAAGGTATAAAGCTTACCTCAGAGGGTGAGGAATTCCTGGGATATGCAAGACAGGTATTAGATCAGACTAAGCTCATTGAAGAACGGTATATGGGAAAACAGAGCGGAAAGCTCAAGTTCTTCGTTTCTGCACAGCACTATTCATTCGCCGTAGAAGCATTCGTTGAACTCCTGAAAAGAAGCGGCGCTAACAAGTATGAATTCCATATGCGTGAGACTCAGACATTTAATATCATCGATGACGTTTCTCATCTTCGAAGTGAAATAGGAATACTGTACCTTAATAAGTTCAATGAAGAAGTAATCATGAAGACTCTTCGTGATAATAACTTATCATTTACTCCCCTTTTCACAGCCAAGCCTCACGTGTTCATAGGTAAGAACTCTCCGCTTGCAAAGAAGAAATATCTGACACCGGAAGATCTTAAGCCATATCCGAGACTGTCCTACGAACAGGGAAGCCATAACTCTTTCTATTTCTCAGAGGAGATCTTAAGTACCGTAGACTGTGATAAGGAACTGATTGTCCTTGACCGTGCAACACTTTTCAACATGCTCATTGGTCTTAACGGTTATACGATAAGCAGCGGTATTATTAATGAAGAATTGAACGGTCCGAATATCATAGCTAAAAAGCTCAAAGTCGATGACTATATGGAGATCGGTTATATACTCCCTAACTCAATTCACCCGTCTCATCTGACATCCGAATATATAGAGATACTTAAGAGTCTGGTATAGTGCTTATTTGCTGCGCCTTATCACATAACTCTTGATAACAGGTGCATCAAGATCCTTGAGTTTAACTTTACGAAGCACCTTATCCTTAATGAGCGGCTGGGCCATATCTATCGGAAGAAAAGTATAGAACTCTCTTCCTTTGAGAAGAGGGATAACCTTGGCACAGTCGTCGATCTCGATCGGGAACCGGTGATATTTAGGAAACAGGTTGCGTATATATTCACCAAACTCTCTTAAGGCGAAATCACACATTACATACTTTTCATTAATGAGCTGATCTCTCGTTATACTCTTATACTTTGTATTGTTATAATCCGTAACGAGGACCATCTCATCATTTTTAAATTTCTCACAGCTGAAGCCTGATTTATGAAGAGGGATTATCGAGTAGATAACATCCAGTTTATCTTCCTGAATCTCCTCAATAAGTTCCTTGGACATATCGATCGAAACTATAACGCTGCTGTCAGGATTCTCATCTATATATTTACTTATCTCTTTTTCCAAGTGACATGCATAAACGGTGTTCGCACAACCTATCCTAATCGTCTCACCTGAATCATTCGCGATATTGGGAAGTTCTGTTTCTGTCAAATCTATTATCTTCTGGGCATACGTTCTGAACTTTTCTCCCTGAGAAGTGAGTTCAACCTTTCTGTTTGTCCTCTCGAAAAGCCTCACCTTCAGTTCCTTCTCAAGTTCGTTGATCCTGTTACTTACGGTTGACTGTGCGACAAACATAGTCTGCGAAGTTTTCGTAAAGCTTCCTGTATCTGCCAGGATTAGAAAAGTCCTCATTGATTCAATATCCATATGGCCTCCGTTTTGTTATCGACATTTTCGATTGTTACTATCAGTTTAATTCGTTTTACAGATAGTATACTCCTGTCTTATACTCGAATCAAACCACAAGAAAAGGAGTTTTCGATAATGAGTATTATCTACAACGACACACATGAATTTACAGAAAGCGATCTCAGGAGATTATTCCTGTCAGTTAACTGGGAGTCAGGCAATTATCCTGAAAAGCTCAGGGTCGCAATGACAAATTACGGTTCTGTCTTCTCGGCCTGGGACAGCGAAAGACTGGTTGGCATGGTATGCGTTATGGACGACGGAATCATGACTGCGTATATCCAGTATGTTCTCGTTGATCCTGAATATCAGGGTCAGGGTATCGGCAAAAAGCTTCTTAATATGGTAAAGGAAAGGTACAGCGATTTTTTGAGGATCGTTATCGTTGCGTATAACAATAGGGTTTCTTTCTATGAGGCCTGCGGCTTTAGCCGAGGAGTAGAAAAAAGCCCTATGTTCATTGAAAATTTCTGATTAGATATCCGATATATCGTCAATAAGTGCGGCAAGGTTTATCTATGTTCGAGTATATCTCCCGGCTGACAATCCAGGACATCACATATTGCATCCAATGTTTCGAAACGGATACCCTTCATCTTACCTGTCTTAAGGTTGGATAGATTTACATTTGACATCCCGACCTTCTCAGCCAGTTCATTAAGGGATATCTTACGGTCCGCCATCATTCGGTCAAGCCTCACGATAATTGCCATTTTCCTATCCTCCCTTAAGCTATAAGATCATTATCTTCCTGAAGATCTTTGCCATATACAAATATCTCAGAAACAATACCCAAAGCAACACCGACCAAAGGCATAAGGAGATCGATATTTGCAATCTCTATACTAAATCCTGATTCCTTAATTACTCCAAGGATCATAGTTAAAAAGAATGGCAGCACTCCGCCTACGATAACTGTCAATGATGCTGCTCTCATGTAAGTGATCACTGTACTGTCAAATGGTTTTCCGGTCTTTCTTACTCTGCTCAAGATCAAAAATATAAAGAATATAGCCAAAGCTCCGGTGAATGCATGAATGCTTCTTTTTAAAGCAAATTCATCATTCTCAGATATAAGTCTAACCGCCTGCCACATGCCGATAGCAAACTCAATTGCAACAAATACTAGAGATATATACATATCAGCACATATTCTCTTCTTAAGTGAAGCTGATCTGTTTTCCATGTTACTTTCCTCCGTGTCTTCCCATGTAGGATCAAATTATGTTTCTGATCGCGATCTTGAGATTATACTAACACCGAGAATTAAAGTTTGTCAATAGAAATTTAAAGTAAGACTTTAAATCATTAAATTATCACTTATACGGATTATGCTTCTTCGTAAAAGCAATAATTACTATTGGGATCGGCTTTTGCTTTATACATGGCCTTATCGGCTTTTTTGATGATCTCCGAATAATTCTTCTCGATTCCCTTATATATGAAGACACCTATGCTCACGGTTACTTTCTGATCTGTATCCGGAATACGCAGTTTTTCAGAAGTATCAGAAACAACATCTTCAGCTATCCTACGGGCAGTATCCGGATCATCGTTATCTTTTATGAAGATGATAAATTCATCTCCTCCAAAACGGCCCGCAACTTCATCGGAATCAAACTTATTTCTGAGATACTCACCAAACTGTGCGATAACCTGATCTCCTGCATCATGACCGTACGTATCATTTATTGTTTTAAAATGATCTGCATCCATGAGAAACATGGTGCCTTTGTTCTTTGAATCGTCGGAAAGATATTCATTGATCTCTCTTGTAAGAGCTCCCTTATTCATAAGCCCTGTAAGTTCATCAGTGTCCTTCTGAATCTGGATCTTCCTGGTAAGTACAAATTCTCTGATCCTTATCGCATTTGCGATGACATTAAGAAAACATCCGACGATGGTAAACGGAATGACATTCATCAGGTCATAAAGCCAGACTTCGTGCGGCTTTACACCATGCATCCATATAAGAAATAGAGCTGATGCGGAGCATAATTCGATGATCATAAAAAACGGCTTGTCGATCATGAACATAGGAGCTACCAATAATATGGCTATGAAAGTTACTGCCGGACTATCAGGTTTATTCTGAGTGATAAGGCAACCGAATACGAACATCAGCGAGATGGAAAGATAGATCAAAAGCTGAGCAATAAGGGAGTCTTTTTTCAAGAATAAAAAGAGGAAACTCGTTAAACAGAAGTAGATCAATGAAGCGAGGTAAAACCATCTGTTGACGACCATCGGACCGTCAAATAACGAGACGATAAACAGGAAGAGAAATACTACGGCGATCAATACATGAAGGATCCTCCAAACATTAAAATTGGATATGTAAGCATCCTTTTTTATCTTGTTGTATTCTTCTTTTCCGATGCCGCAGTAAAAGAAATAATCACATAATCTCTTCAATAGCTTCATACTCGCCCTACCTCATAAGCCTATCACCCATTTCATACCCCCGAACATTATAACATTGTTAAAGTTTAATAGTGTTATAATGCTTCATAAGGAAAATATGAGGAGTTACAAGATTATGTGTTTATTCTGCGATTTCGCCAACCATGAGAAGGAACCACTGGTAATAAGTGAGACCGAAAGGACAATTTCATTTCTGGACATAAATCCTGCAAATGAGGGACATATCCTGATCATACCTAAGCTTCATGTGGATTCCATACTGGATCTGCCGAATGAATATGTTATGGACATTACCGAAGAATCAAGAAAGATCATTCGGGCATACGAGAAAGTATATAACGCCAAAGGTTACGGCATAATGCAAAACGGCGGAGCAAACTGCGAGTTCGGCCACTTCCATTTTCATGTTTTTCCGAGACTTGAAAACGACGGATATGATTGGATCTATCCTGCGGGCGAAAAAGAAGTTTCGGAAAAGGTTGCCGAAAAGATCAAAGCTGCACTCTGATCAACTCATTGCAGTTTCTGGTTAAATGCAGTCTTATCACTGCTGCTGTAACCAGCATTCTCATAGAATTTCAAAGTTGAAGGTTTCTTGGAACCTGTCATGAGCATCATCTTGTAGCAGTTATTCGCATTAGCTATCTCTTTGGCATAATCAAGGCACTTTGTAGCGTATCCCTTGCCTCTATAGTCTTCGTGCGTGACAACGTTTTCGATAAGGACATAAGGACGGACACCGTGAGTAAGATTTGGTACGACAAGACATGTGCATGATGATACGATCCTGCCTTCCTCTTCACAGACAATGAGGTGATAATACGGATCATTCAAAATGTGATCCCATACATGACTCAAATGCTGATCGTGATTAGGGATCTCCGTATCATGTAAAAAGAGATACAACTCCAAAATACCGTCTAAATCATCGCGTCTGGCTTCACGTATCATAAAATATCCTTTCTGAAAAAACATACTCCGGTACGAAACTGTACCGGAGTATCATGTCTAAACTAGATCAATATCCGGCTCAGAAATCATATGTAAGCCTTGTGAAGTTTACATAGGTGTCAGAATCTTTGCCGTTAGCGGAAGCGTAGATACCGATACAGCATCCTACGAAGCCTCCTGCAACCTCGGTTGAAAGATTGGCAACTGATGCTTCACCGAGTTCCTTATCACCGCAGAGGACCTTTGTGTTAAGTCCGTCAACTATGATAGAAACAGTAACATTTCCGGATGCCTCTGTCTCACCGATGATCTCTTCCTTGCCGTCCTGACACAGAACCATCTTACACTTACCGTCTACTACTTCTGCACGGAGGTTGTAGAGGTTATTCTGAAGGAGGATAAGTCCTGCGCTCTCGCCTTCCTTAAGAACGGAAGAATCAAATGTTGTGGATGACTTGAAGTGATGATGCTGCTGACGGATAGCGATATAGGATGGACTTGCAACTGCCTTGATATCGTCCTTACCTGCCTTGAGCTTTAAGCCCTCACCGTCAAACTTATACATATCATCAGGATAGTTACGGAGCATGAGGAATTCATCTCCGAGTTCCTTCATGGATGCGAAGTCATAATCCTTCTTTGTACCAGGGATAGTTGTCTTACCGTTAGTCCTGGATGTGTAGGAATCAGGATCCTTTGTAGGGTCCCATTCAGGAAGATCGATCTCAACCTTCTCCGTGAGCATACCGACGCCAGGATTTACTACCGGCCAATCATCCTCCCAAATAAACTTTGCAAGGAATGTCTCACGGCCCATTGTCGTGTATCTGTTGAGCGGACGGACAGCAAGCATTGTCATGAACCATTCGCCCTTAGGTGTCTGGATGATGTCGCCGTGACCTACGTACTTGATAGGATAGTCCTTACCCAAGTGTCTATGTGTAAGGATAGGGTTCTTCGGGTTACCCTCATACGGACCCCAGATATCTTTACTACGTGCGATCATTACTGAGTGCTCAGGACCTGTTCCGCCCTCAGCGTGCATGATGTAGTAGTAACCGTTCTCTTTGTAGATATGCGGTCCCTCAGGCCAGATACAACCCTTCAGAGCACCGTTCCATACGTTCTTCTTCTCACCTACGAGCTTCCACTCGTTAAGGTCAACCTCACTGATATAGATATACCAGTCACCGTTGTACTTTACTCCGTCCGGATTCGGATGAGTTCCAATGTAATAGCACTTTCCGTCATCATCGAAAAAGAGTGAAGGATCGATACCGTCTGCATCAACAAGATAGTGCGGTTCAGACCATGGTCCCTCAGGATTCTCAGCAGTTACGATGAAGTTACCGCCGTGAGTTACGTTCGTACAGATAACATAGAAGAGTCCTTCATGATATCTGATCGTAGGAGCAAAAAGTCCCTGTGAATGATCAGCTCCCTCGAGTGGGATCTGGGAATGTCTCGTAAGAACGTTACCAATCTGTTCCCAGTGCACGAGATCCTTACTGTGCATCAGGGAAAGACCCGGAACATATGAGAATGTGGAGTTACAAAGATAGTAATCCTCGCCTACCGCGCAGATAGACGGATCAGGATAGAAACCCGGCATGATCGGGTTAGTTGCATATATAGCCATATAGTCCCCCTTAAGAAATCATAGTAAATAGATGATACACCAAATAGGGCGGCATTAAAACAAAGTCATATCACTTCATGCCGAGATAATTGTAACCTCTGTCTTCGATTATCGCTTTGACTTTATTCTCATCGAATTCACCTTCGATCTTAATGAGCACCTCATTATCGTTGTGATTCGGCTGTGCATAGGAGATAAAATCAAGCGCCTCCAATGACTTCTTCACCATTGCCTCGCAGTGTTCACACATCATTCCTTCAACTTTAAGTGTCTTTTCCATGTCGTCTTTCCTTTCTTTTTCAATTACTATTCTCTCGTTTATCTTATCTTTCATCGGCCTGTCATGTGACGCGTCATGCATCCTGAAAAGATTGAGCCTTAACGCATTCATGCAAACCGTAAAACTTGAAAGGCTCATAGCTGCAGCGCCGATCATAGGATTCATCTCCCACACGAAAGCCCCCGCTGCCAAAGGTATGCAGATGAGGTTATAGAAAAACGCCCAGAACAGATTCTCATAGATATTCTTAAGCGTCTTTCTGCTGAGTCTGACCGCTGCCGCAACATCCTTTATTGAGTTATTTACAAGGACTATATCTGCGCTCTCTATAGCGACATCCGTTCCCGCTCCGATGGCGATTCCGATGTCTGCTCTCGTAAGTGCCGGAGCATCATTTATGCCGTCACCTACCATGACCGTCTTACCGTATTCCTGAAGTTTTCTTATGACCTTTTCCTTGCCGTCAGGAAGCACGTCCGATACGACTTCATCAACGCCCGCGATCTTTCCAATAGCCTTTGCCGTGCGCTCGTTATCGCCTGTCAGCATGACTACTTTATATCCCAGATCCTTGAGCTGTTTTATTCCTTCCGACGAGTCCTCCTTGATCGCATCAGCAACTGCGATCACGCCAAGGAATCTGTCATCTTCAGAAAAATACATCAGAGTCTTACCCTGACCTGAAAGTTCTTTTTCCTTTTCCTCGAAAACACCCGGCACCTTTGTAAACTTACCGATAAATCTTATGTTTCCGCCTCTTACGCTCCTGCCTTCGATCTTTCCTTCAAGACCGTTTCCCGCTATCGCTTTGAAGTCGGTTACTTCGCTAAAACTCTTACCAACAGCCTTCCTGACGATCGCTCCTGCAAGCGGGTGTTCGCTTTTTTTCTCGAGCGAATATGCTTTGGATAAAAGTTCATCTTCACTTATTTCATTAGGGCAGATATCAGTTACCTGAGGTTGTCCCGACGTAATGGTTCCTGTCTTATCAAGAGCGATTATCTTTGTCTTGCCGAGATTTTCCAGAGCTTCACTTGTCTTGAACAAGATCCCGTTCTTGGCACCAAGTCCGTTACCGACCATAATGGCAACAGGAGTCGCAAGACCCAGCGCACACGGACACGAGATGACCAGTACGGATATACCTCTTGCCAAAGCAAAACTTACCTCTCTTCCGAGGATGAGCCATATAGCAATAACAAGTAACGCGATACCGATAACAACTGGAACAAATATACCCGATACTTTATCTGCGATCCTGGCGATCGGCGCCTTGGTAGCAGCCGCATCGGATACCATCCTGATTATCTGAGACAAAGTAGTATCTTCACCGACATGAGTAGCACGGCACTTAAGAAAGCCCGATGTGTTTATCGTAGCGGCACTAACATTGTCGCCTTCTTCTTTATCAACAGGAACGGATTCACCCGTAAGAGAAGATTCGTCTATCGCACTTGTTCCCTCTATGACAACTCCGTCAACAGGGATGCTGTCGCCCGGCTTAACTACAAAGATATCACCTACAATGACTTCTTCTGTCTTGACCTCGATCTCTTTTCCGTCTCGTATAACGCGTGCCGTCTTCGGAGCAAGATTCATAAGTTCTTTTAAGGCGTTTGTAGTCTTACCTTTCGAAAACGATTCAAGCGTCTTTCCCACAGTTATAAGAGCAGGGATCATTGCGGCTGATTCAAAGTAGAGCTGATCATGATAAAGATGCATCATCTCTTCCCCGTGTGTCATTCCAAGTATACTGTAAAGAACAAAAAGGCTCCATCCGAACGATACTGATGAGCCGAGAGCAACAAGAGTATCCATATTCGGTGCACCATGGATCAACGATTTAAAACCGCTTGTGAAGAACTTCCCGTTTATTACCATAACGATAATCGCAAGGAGCATCTGTGTAACCGCAAGTGCAGGATGATTATCGGTGAAATAGCTTGGAAGCGGAAGTCCCAGCATATTATGTCCCATGGTTATATACATGAGGATGATGAGAAATACCGCGGATAGTATCAGTCGCTTTATAAGGATCGGAGTTTCTCTGTCT
>CADCQX010000036.1 GCA_902803695.1 Oscillospiraceae bacterium | reverse complement strand
GATCGACAAGGCTCGTCGTACATTCGAGATCCCTAACGATCCTAAGAACCTTGACGGTCTTAACTTCCTTTCCGGTATGGACATGAACGACGTTAACCTCAAGGCTATGCAGGGAACAGTACTTGCACATGTTGACGGTAAGGTTCCGAACATGATCGTTCACATGCCTGAGCTTACACCATACTGGTTCGGTCAGCTCGTTTATTTCTTCGAAAAAGCATGCGGTATCTCCGGTTACCTCCTTGCTGTAAATCCATTCAACCAGCCTGGTGTTGAAGCTTACAAGAAGAACATGTTCGCTCTTCTCGGAAAGCCTGGTTACGAAGATCAGAAGGCTGCTTTGGAAGCAAGACTTAAATAAGTCTGTTTTATTCGAAAAGACATGCAACCGTCCTGAAAGGGGCGGTTGTTTTATTGTGTTATAATTTAGCAAAATAAGGGCAAAGGGCAGGGTTTATTATGCGAAGTAATCTTTTCAAATACTGTGCAGTTATCCTGGGAATTGTAATGATCTGCTTTAGTTCTTTCTCCTGTGCGGGAAAGAAGACTCCGGCATATCTTCTGGTAGGATCAGAAGACAATGGCTGGGTTCCATCGTACAGAGCATATTTTTCCGTTGATGGTGAAGATGCCGAAAAGATAAGTAAACACCGATTCGAGAGTTTGATCTATGATGATGACATCGAGTATAAAACGATCGCTGTTACTCTTTATTCAACACATGCGTATGCCGCTTCGAGTGATCCATCCGATTGGGAATTCGTAGAATATAAAGACTGGTTTGATGATATCGATACTATGGATTTTGATACGATGAAGAAGTATCTGAAAGAGATGGGTGTTTCCTATAAAGGTGAAATCTATATTGAGGTCCTGGAATTCGATGGATATACCGCTTTGGAAGTTGAAAGTTTGTCTGATAGTACGGTGAAGGATTCAACATCAGGTCTCTTCAGGGATGGCAAGATGATAGAACTGCCGAAGAATGTAACCTTCAGATCTGTAAATGATGTTTACAGGTTGGAGAACTGATGAAACAGAGCCGAAGCCTTTACGGGTTTCGTCTGTTATAATGTTCCAAAAGGATATAAGCAAGGAGCGTGCTCTATGAATCAGGTCAAGATCTCACGTAAGGATCTTATGTCGGTAGAAAGCCCTGGACGTTATGTCGGAGGCGAGTTCGGTTCCGTCATTAAGGAAAATGTATTGGAGCAGCTCGAGAAGACCGGCACATGTAAGGAAGTTCGTACCGCTTTCTGTTTCCCTGATGTATATGAGATCGGCATGAGTAATCTTGCCCTTCAGATCCTCTATAAATGTCTTAACGACATGGAGGAGTGCTGGTGCGAGCGTGTTTTCTCGCCGTGGGTAGATATGGACGCCGTCATGAGGAAGAGCAATATTGAGCTTTATTCCATGGAGAGCAAATCGCCCCTTAAGGATTTTGACGTAGTGGCGTTTACTCTCGGCTATGAGATGTGCTATACGAACGTTCTTCAGATGCTCGATCTGGGAAAGATCCCATTCAGGACGAAAGACCGTAAAGAGAACGATCCTATCGTCGTTTGCGGAGGACCTTGTGCATACAATATTGAACCGATGGCGGACTTTTTCGATCTGGCCATGATGGGTGAGGGAGAAGAACTCATCGTTGAGGTTACGAAGATCATCAAGAAGTATAAGGATGAGGGCAAGAAGGACAGGAAGAAACTTCTTGTTGAACTGTCGCAGCTTGAGGGCGTCTACGTTCCGAGCCTTTATGAGCCGGTATATGAAGACGGCAGATATGTGGGCCTTAATAAGCTCCACGAGAGTGCTCCCGATACTATTCGAAAAAGGATAATCAAGGACCTGGACAACGTTCCTTATCCTACAAATCCTGTTATCCCGAATATCAGGATCATCCATGACAGAGCATATCTCGAAATATTCAGGGGCTGCATCAGAGGATGCAGATTCTGTCAGGCTGGATTTATCTACAGACCTGTCCGTGAGAAATCTTCAGAGACATTGTGCAGACAGGGAATAGAGATCGAGCATAACACGGGTTATGACGAACTCGGAATCCTGTCATTATCGTCCAGTGATTATACGGGACTTAAGGAACTTACAGACGGACTTCTCGAAGCGTTCGAAGGCCGCCACACCAGCTTGTCGCTTCCGTCTCTTCGTATCGATAACTTCGCCTTGGATCTGATGGAGAAAGTATCCCAGACAAGAAAGTCCGGTCTTACATTCGCTCCTGAAGCGGGAACACAGAGACTTCGTGACGTCATAAATAAGGGTATCTGCGAAGAAGATATCATGAAATCCCTGAGCCTCGCGTTCGCGGGCGGATGGAGTACGGTTAAGCTTTACTTCATGCTCGGCCTTCCGACTGAGACGATGGAAGATGTTGAAGGTATCGCGGATCTTGCGAGGAAGATAGAGAAGCTCTACTTTGATGTCTGCAGAGAGCAGGGAATCAAGGCGAGAAGACCTGAGATCACCGTATCGACTTCCATGTATATCCCGAAGCCGTTTACTCCTTTCCAGTGGGAGAAGCAGAATACGAAGGAAGAGTTCCTTCAGAAACAGTCACATCTCCGATCTCTTCTTAAGTCCAAGAACATCAAGTACATATGGCACGATGTCGAGACTTCTCTTTGGGAGTCGGTCCTTGCCAGAGGAGACAGAAGGCTCTGTGACGTTATCGAAGATGGATACCGTAAGGGCTGTTTCTACGATGCCTGGGACGATCATTTTAAGTATGATACGTGGATGGAAACTCTTACAGAGCACGGACTTACCTGGGAGATGTTTGCCAAGGGCTTTGATGTGGATGATGAGCATCTTCCGTGGGAACATATCGACGTGGGAGTCAATATGAGTTTTTTCAAGAAGGAAAGAGAAAAGGCATACAGGGAAGAGATCACTCCTCCATGCAGGACCAAGTGTTCCGCATGCGGTGCCCAGTGTTTTAAGGTAGGTGAATGCTATGCTCCAAAATGAGAGAAGCCTTGAGATGACAAGACAGCAGCACCAGACCGAGTACGTTGTAAGGTGTCTTTTCGAGAGAGTGGGAGTTGCTTCCTTTGTGGGACATCTTGACCTGATGCATACTTTTGACCGTGCAATAAGAAGAGCCGAGATGCCGATCCTTTATACCCAAGGTTACAACCCTAGGCCGATGATGGTATTTGCGCTTCCTCTGGGCGTCGGTATCGATACTCTGGGAGACTACGTGGATATTTCCTTAAGCCGCGTTGTTGATGCCGAAGAGTTCATGGAGAAGGTCAATAATAACCTCCCGAGAGGCGTTAAGCTTTATGGCGGCATCAATATAGATGAGCCGAAGAATTCGCTTATGAGCGTGGTTACGACGGCCATGTACAGGATCAAGGCACCGGGTGTTCAGGATCCGATGCTGCGCCTTTTCGAAAAAGATGAGATCAAGGTCGAGAAAAAATCCAAGGGCAAGATAGTTGAGACGGATATTAGGCCGCTTCTTTTGTCCAAGGCGCAGAAGATGCCTGAGGATAAGGATATCTGCGAACTTTATGTCTGCGCTGGTTCGGTAAAGAACTTAAGACCTGATGTATTGATGTCGGCTCTTTGCAAGTATGAAGGATATGACGAAGATGCTGCCGCAAATGCCGAGGTCACAAGACTTTCGTTGTTCGGAGGCGAGTACCCTAAGCTTCTGGACATCAAGGAATTACTTTGAATTACAAAGATAAATAGGGTATAATATCTGTTGCTTATTTTTGATTAATGGAGGAAGTATCATGCGAGCAGAAGAAGCACAACTTAGCGAGCTTCTCGTAAGGATTTATGAGAATGTACTTCTTACCGAAGAGCAGGCTCTGTCCAAGGGTTATTTTTCCGATCTTTCGAACGCGGAGATGCACACCCTTGATGCGATAGGACCTTATGAAGCCAGGACCATGACTGAGACAGCTACTGATCTCGGAATTACGACAGGAACTCTTACGGTTGCGATCGATCGTCTTGTTAAGAAGGGCTATGTTGTAAGGAAGAGAGATGAAGCTGACCGAAGGATCGTCAGGATCAGCCTTACCAAGAACGGTAAGCTCGCCTGCAGGATCCATACGAAGTTCCACACTGTTTTGGCTAAGAGAATACTCGAACCGTATTCTCCGGAAGATCAGGAAAAGCTCATTAAGATGGTATCAGAGATAGATGATTATATCGCATCGCAACTTAAACGTTACAGCGGTTCGGATTCGATAAGAAAAACAGCTAAGAAAGTGGCCGAAGAAGGCCGAAGGAGAGAATAAAAATGGGTGACAATGGCGATCCTCGAGAACGTATGAACGATGATGTATCTTTGGATGAACCTAAGATGAAAGACCTCATCTTGGATGATCTTATCAAGATGCTTACGGATATGCTCGAAATATCACCAACAGATATCAGACCCGATACGATGATATTTGAAGAATTGGATCTTGATTCTTTACAGCTCTACGAATTGGTCGTTGATCTGGAAGAAGTCTACAGCATAAGGATGCCGGATGAAGATCTGGATGCCGTTAAGACTGTAGGAGATGTAGTCGATCTTGTCTTCAGATTGTCGACTCAGCCGGAGAAGTAATCTCATCTAATCTTTAACACGAAGGGACAATGCGATGCGTTATTTGTTCATAATCAGCAATGAGATCAATTCAAAAGACCTTCGAAAACTCGAAGATACCATTGCTTCCTTGAACGAAGATATGCGAAATCACATTGAGCTTCGCTATATTCAAAATGCCAGCCAGTCAACCGAATATGCGGTGGAAGCCAGTGAACAGTCTGACGATAACGTAACCATCGTTGTCTGCGGCGGTGATAACGTTATCCATGAAGTCGTAAACGGTCTTGCGTACAGATCGACACCTCTTGCGGTTATACCGATGGGTTCGATCAATCATTTTGCCCAGACCATAACACCTGAATATCTTCTTACGCATCCTGAAAAGGGAGTCTTGATGCTGCAGGATCTTAACGTTGTACCGATCGACCTTGTAAGGATCGACAGTTACGACGTATTGGGAAATCATCTTCCTGTATGGTCCAGGTATTTTATCAATATCGCTTCGTTCGGATTTGAGACTACGGCACTATACTATGCCAAGGAATTCATGGATAAGAATAAGAAGGCAGACAGGCAGATGGCCAATATCCAGGGAGCACTCCGTGGCTTTCAGAAGATGAAGTCCTACAAGATGGACTATAGTCTCGAACTTATCGACAGTGAGACCAACGAGATCTGCGAGGATGAAGAATTCCTTTCCTTGTCAATCTGTAACGGTAAATACAATAACGGATGCTGTATAGCTCCGAATGCAAAGATAGACGACGGTGTCCTTGATATCTGCGTAACTGAGAACAGGGGAAGGATGCATAACGGTAAGTTGTTCTTCCTGGCAGGTCTTGATGGAAAACATGTTCAGGATGAATCAGTCAGGATGTTCAAGGCCACGAGCGGCATAATCACATGTAAGGATAATTCGTTCCAGCTTACGGGCAACTGTGACGGCGAACTGATATACGGTCACAGGATCAGATTTGAAGTGTTTCCGGAAGCTCTTAATCTCGCATATTTCCCTAAGATAGAAAAAAGGTGATCTTCTAAGATCACCTTTCGCAGTTTTCAGGATCAAAATACAGGGCGTGCATCTTTCTCATCCAATCATCAAGAGCAGCCGTCATCTTGTGGGCATCGTTATCGAAGTCCTTGCCGTACATTGGCTCTCCGATGATGATCCTCATCTTCTTTCTCTTCATGAAGCCTTTGAAGGTCTTCATCTTAGGCATATGTCTGTTCCAGATCTGATAAGCGCCCGATACGAAGACAGGTACCAGCGGTACGTTAGCTTTGATTGCGATATAGGAAGCACCGTCCTTGAGTTCGCCGATCTCGCCTGTGGAAGATCTTGTTCCTTCAGGGAATACCAGGCAGATATCACCCTTTTCGACTTCCTTCTTAGCCTTGATAAGTCCTCTTACCGGATTACCGTATCTGTCTACGGCGATACCGCGGCCGACTTTCATGATAAGTCTTCCGATCTTGCCGTGGCTTGTCTCGAGGTCAGCGCCTGCGAGGCAGCACATCTTCTTGAAATGGCCCTTCGGAAGGTATTTTGCGATCCATACACCGTCTGCATAGGACTGGTGGTTGGATGCGATAACATATGGATAGTTGTCCGGGAAGTTCTCTCTGTTTATGCACTTAAGGTTGATAACCGTTGATGTGTACAACAGAAAGAAGAACTTAGCAACCTTAGCGTCCCAGGTACGCTTTGTAGGGTATTGTTTGTCTAAGTGTGCTGTATCAGCCATAGATATCTCCGTATTTTCAAATTCATTCTTATAATAATAAAAAAAAGAATATTTGCAACATCTTTTTTGAAAAGGAAAATGCGGCAAATATAAATGAACGCTATGTGGCTTTGCATTATGGACTAATCTGACTTTAAATGCTAATATTTCAAGAGTAAAAAAGCACTTGGAGGAAGTATGCGCGAAGTTAAGGGAACAGCGCTTTATGAGGCGGAGCGTTATGAGACGATCCGTGATCTCATTCTGGATGCAGCAGAGAAACATGCTGAACTGGATGTTGCCATATTCAGAAGGAAACCTACTTTGCCTGAAGAGCACAGGACCTTCTCCCAATTCGGCAAAGATGTTAAGGCGCTCGGCACATACATCATCAATTCGAAATATTACGGAGACAAGCTCGGAGTAGTCGGTGAGAACTGCTATGAGTGGTTTGTCTCTTATTCTGCAATACTCGGAAGTAACAGTATAGGAATCCCGCTCGACAGGGCTCTTCCTGAGGGAGAACTTGTCCAGCTTCTTGAGAGAAGTGAGGCCAAGGTCCTTTTCTACCAGCCTAAGCATCACGAGATGATGCTCTCCATCGCAGATAAGATGGATAAGGGTGAGTATAAACTTCCTATCGAGAGATTTGTCTGCATGTACGTCGAAGGTATCAGCGAGAAGCTCAAATGGCCTGATGACGAGCGCTTTGCAGATCTTTATGATCTCGTAAGACAGGGTAACAAGCTCATCGAAGGCGGTGATGACAGATTCACGACCAACAAGATCGATCCTGACGAGACTAAGATCATCCTGTTTACATCCGGTACCACATCCGCGAGTAAGGGTGTCATGCTCACGAACAAGAATATCTGTTCCAACGTTTATTCTATCTCACAGACACTTTATGCAGGCAGGGGCGAGAGATATTTCTCCATCCTTCCTTTGCACCATACTTTCGAAAACACCTGTGACTTCTTCCTTATTTCCAGAGGAAGCTGCGCATGTTTTTCGGACGGTCTCCGATACATCGTCAAGAATGTGTCCGAGTGGCATGTTGACTTCTGTATCTCTGTACCTTTGCTTTTCGAAAACATTTACGAGAAGATCAACGAAGGTATCGAACAGTCCGGCAAGAAAAAACTCATAAGCATAATGATCCCGGTAACGAGGTTCTTAAGACACTTCGGTCTTGACCTTCGCCGTGTGGTATTTGCCGATATTCTCAAAAAACTCGGCGGAAACCTCCGTATGGTCGTTATCGGCGGTGCCGGCATCGACAAGAAGTATGTTGAATTCTTCAATAACATAGGTATCGATTTCATGATGGGTTACGGTCTTACCGAGACTTCTCCTGTTATCGCGACTACTACCCTCGCATGTAACGTTTACGGCAGTGTAGGCCGCCCGATGGTTGGTATCAAAGCCGCTATTGAAGGAGTCGATGCTCCTAACAAGGTTGGCGAGATCCTTACAAAATCCGACTGCGTCATGAAGGGCTACTACCAAAACGAGGAAGCCACCAAAGAAGTCATCGACGCTGACGGCTGGTTCCATACAGGTGATATGGGCTTCATCGACAAGAAGGGCTGTATCCACGTAACAGGCCGTGTTAAGTCCATGATCGTTCTTACAAACGGTAAGAAGGCCTTCCCTGAGGAGATCGAGAGCCTTCTTCTGGACATCCCCGGTGTCATTGAGGCATTTGTCTGGGGTAACAGGAATGAGCGTGAGGCTATCGATATCTGCGCCAAGTTCTATATCGACAGAAAAGCTATCGCGAAGGCTGTAGGAACCAAGGGCGAGGCCAGTGATAGCGAGATAACCATGTATCTTAACGACAAGCTCCGTGATGCAAACCACAAGATGCCTTCCTATAAGATCGTCAGAAACTACGTCTTCTCCGAGAAGGATATGATCAAGACGACAACTCTCAAGATCAAGAGACCTAAAGAGCAGGAAGCTATCGAGAGCGCATTGGAGAGAAATGACACGAATATGCGTGAGATGAACGGTTGTAATCTCGACAAGCTCACATAACAGAATCTTAACAAGATATTTAAAGGGACCCGGTCAAATGTACGATTTTTGGCCGGGTCTTTATAGTATACTGAAAACATAGTGAATCGATCCGTTGACGAGGTGACGCATTATGATCTCTGTTAAGTGTTTGGACTCTCTGAAGTGTCCTGTAGTATCTATCGTAAAAGATCAGATATCTGACAATACAAAGACCCTCTTTATCGTTCCTGAGACCTCAAAGGCCTCTGTTGAGAGACTGATATTTGAGGCTTTGTCCGAGAATGGTAAGAGTAATATCAAAGTAGGCGAAGATATTGTAACTGCAGGCGTTATCAAGTATGACGTTCTGAGCTTTCTTAAGTTTGCACAAAGGATAGTATCTAATTCCGGAGATGATACCATCACCGGTTTTGATGACATTGTCCTGCGTAACGTCATATATCATATTTTTGTTAAACATGGCAGTGAGTTCAAGAATTTCAGCAAATACGTCAACCGCTTCGAATACATAGACAGATTGATCGAACTTCTGGGAGACTTCACCAGATTCGGTATTACTACCGATGATCTTGATGAGGTAATTAATCACGCGGATTCACCGAATGATATTTTCTACGATAAGGTTTCCGACCTTAAGACTCTCGTTGAGTATATCCATGAGATCAACGATACTTATGGTTTTTCACTCCTTTCGAGTGACATTACCAGAGCTACTAACTTTATTGACGGAGCTCTTTCCAATGGCGAGATACCAAGAAGGAGACTTTATTCATACATCAGGCAGCTCAAGGACTACAGGATAGTCATATACGGATTCGGATCATCAAGAACATTTACTCCACAGGAGCTGGGATTTGTTAAGGCTTTGGACAGACTCGGTTGTTCCATAGATATCTATGTGCTGTATTCTGATACGGCTTCAGACAGCGACGTTTACTACTTCGGAGATGCTCTTATCTCATCGCTTCGTAAGGACGGAGTGGAATTTAATATCGAGAGCGTGTATTCCGAGGTCACACGTCCGGATAGAGATATTGATAAGATAACGGATGCTATCGCATTTGATAAAGAGATAAGTCTTTCAGCACCTGACGGTACAGTTGAGTTTTTCCGTTTAAGTGATCCT
>CADCQX010000035.1 GCA_902803695.1 Oscillospiraceae bacterium | reverse complement strand
TGCCTTGACGTATATGAGGAGGAATCCAACATATTCTTCCATGACTATTCCAACCACATAGTAAATGACGATGTCCTGGCAAGGCTCATATCAATGCCTAACGTCATCGTCACGTCACACCAGGCATTCCTGACGGCTGAGGCTTTATCCAACATAGCTGATACGACTCTTAATAACATCCGTGAGTTCTTCAGTTCAGATAAGTGCGTAAATGAAGTCTGCTACAAGTGCGGTAAGATCACTGACTGCAAGCAGCTGCACGATCAGAAGTGCTTCTGAAAGGAGGCCTGATATGAAGTTACTCAAGATAACGTCAGCTCTGATGTCAGCATTCATTTGCATGTCCATGGTAATGACGCCTGTACGTGTTTTCGCTGATCAGGCAATCGATGGCAAGGCTGCTTCGGTAAATCCGACTGAAGTAGGTTATGTCGGCATAGCCAAAGAAACCATTCTGGTCTATAAGGTAACGAATAATGCTACTGACGGTACAGGCACAGTCTCGGTTGAAGGCTTTATCGGTTTTACAAGCATTATAGATCTTGATGATCCCGATAAGAATATTTACGAAACAGTAGTGATCCCTGCTACTGTAACGATGTTGGATGACGTTACATATAGAGTTACTGCTATATCTGCCAATTCTTTCAGGAAGAATACAAAGATCATGAATCTGGTAATCGGACCGAATGTCACTTCGATTGGTGCTAATGCTTTCTACGGATGCACCGGGCTTACCAAGGTAACTGGCGGTAATGGCATTAAGACGATCGGCGCTGGAGCATTTGCATACTGTCCTAATCTTTCAACGTTCATCATATATTCCAAGGTGCTGGCCAAGATAGGGAAGGGAGCGTTCTATAGCGATACCAAGCTTTTTACTCTTTGCTTCAAGAATACCGTTACGCTCAAGAAATCAGGTGTAAAGGGATGCCTTAAGGGTTCTTCGGTCAAGACAGTCAGGGTAAAGAAATCCAAAGTGAAGAAATACAAGAAGATCTTCAAAAAGAAGAATTCAGGCAGGAAAGTAAAGGTTAAGAAGTAAAAAATAGTGTTAAAGGGCCTCAGATAGAGGTCCTTTAATCGTAATGACGTTTTTAAACGTAAAAATGTATATGGTCAAAAAATATTGTTATATAATAATGAAATGGAAGGAGATGAACCATATATGAAGCAAATGAATGCAGATGAAATCTTACAGAAGATTCAAACTGCCATTACTGAATGGCATCAAAAGAATGAAAATCGCCCCAAGGATGCTGTAATCGTAACGGATGAGATCAGACGTATCAGGCCTCTAGGTGAGCATCGCGACGAGATCGAACCGATTGTTTACGAGCTTGCTATTGCCAACACTGAAATGTGGCATGAAGAAGATAAGATTCGAAGCGAGAAGGATGATGTCGTTTTAAGAGCGATCAGAAATGTAAATCCTTTAAATCAGCATAGAAATGACCTTATTGAAGAAATCGATGAGATTATCCTGGATCAGCAGAATAAGGGGGAATGATATATGGAAACAGTTGGAAGCCTCATTGACAAGATGAGTATAAATGAACTGAAGATCTATCATATGACTGAGCAGATCGAAAGAGATGATATTACTGCTGATTTCAGAAATGACTGCCGCTCAAGACTTGATATCCTTCTTCTTCAGAGAAACGACCTCAAGGAAGAACTCCAGGCTCTGATGGATGACGTTGCTTCAGGCAAGAAAAAGTATAAGTTATACCGTCAGATGAAAATGTATAACGATAAAAAGTATAAAGACTAAGGACAGATCATTTTATGAGTACTGACTATATTATTGTTCAGGCTGGTGGTAAAGGCTCCCGTATGCAGATTCTGACAAGGAACAAGCCAAAGGCGCTTGTTCCTGTTAATAATCTGCCCATGATATTTCACTTGTTCAGGAAATATCCTGATAAAAAGTACGTCATTATCGGTGATTATAAATATGATGTGCTTAAGAAGTATCTTAAGGAATTTGCCAAAGTAGATTATCAGATAGTATGCGGCACAGGCCATGAGGGAACATGTGCAGGTCTGTCTGAAGCACTGGCATTATTGCCTGATCATAAGCGGTTTATGCTGATCTGGTGCGATCTGGTTCTCCCTGATGATTACGAGATCCCTGATACAGATAGTAATATAATCGGTATCTCAAAGGACTTTTCCTGCCGCTGGATGTGGAAAGACGGCGTTTTCAGCGAAGAACGCAGTCAGGAATACGGTGTTGCGGGACATTTTATCTTTAAAGAGAAGTCTGTTCTGGATGGCGTTCCCCAGGATGGCGAATTTGTACGCTGGTTAAGCAGTACTGATATCAAATTCGAAGAGCAACCGCTCTACAGGACCAGAGAGTATGGTCTTTACAGTGAATGGGATAAGCTTCCCAAGATGCGCTGCCGTCCGTTTAACAAGATTACTGTAGATGGTGACCGTATTATCAAAGAAGCGATCGACGAGCAGGGAAGACAGCTTTCTGTCCGTGAGATTGCCTGGTATAAGAAACTTAAAGAGTTCTCTTTTAAGTCTATTCCGGAGATCTATTCTTTTGATCCTCTGACAATGGAAGTAATAGATGGTAAAAACATCTATGAATACACGTATCTGCCGGAAGAACAGAAACGGTTTGTTTTGGAGAGGATCATTGGCTGCCTCAAACAGGTGCATAGATTAGAAAAAGCGCCTTATGATGATGCAAGCTATCGTAAAGCATATCTGGATAAGACATATGACCGCCTTAAAAAGGTCAGATATCTTGTTCCTTTCGCTGACGATCCTACCGTAACTATCAACGGTAAGGAATGCAGGAACATTTTTTACCATACAGAAGAAGTAGAAAAACTGGTAATGCAGTATGCACCTAATGAATTTGTGCTTCTTCATGGTGATTGTACATTCAGCAATATCATGCTCAAAGGAGATACTGATCCGGTCCTTATAGATCCGAGAGGTTACTTCGGCAATACCGAGTTTTTCGGTGATGCGGCATATGACTGGGTCAAGCTTTATTACAGCTTGGTCAGCAATTACGATCAGTTCAATTTAAAGCGATTCAGCCTTGATATCGGAGAAAACGAGATCAAGATCGATATTGCATCGAATAACTGGGAAGAAATGGATGAGGTCTTCTTTGAGCTTCTCGATGGTGAAGTCTCCAGAAGACAGATGAAGATCCTGCTGGCTATTACCTGGTTAAGCTTAACTACATATGCATGGGAAGACTATGATTCGATCTGCGGTGCATTCTACACAGGCTTATATTACCTTGAAGAAGCACTGCAAATGGAAAGTGCATATGTGTATTTCGAGAAATCCATGAAGCAGATAGAAAACGCTCTTTCTGGTGTTTCAATGACAGATATGGAGCGTTTGTTATCTGATTGCGAGAATACACTTAAGTCAGGTCATAAAGTTATAGCTTCAGGATTAGGTAAAAACGTTCCGATCTGTGAGAAGTTTGAAGGTACAATGCTTTCTGCAGGCATGGATGCCCAGTTCCTTCATACCAATTCCGCTGTTCACGGTGACTTGGGAATGGTTAAGCCCGGAGACCTTGTCATGATCCTTACTAAGAGCGGCAGCACTGAGGAATCTATCTATCTGGTTGATATCCTGCAGAAAAGAGAAAATGTCAAACTGTGGCTTTTGAGCTGTAATGAGCAGGGCTATTTATCAGAACGAATGGAGAATAAATTGATAATACCGTTGGAGCATGAAGGTGATCCATGGAATATCATGCCTAATAATTCTTCCACGCTTTACCTCATTATTCTCCAGCAGATCGCCATGCAGTTGATCAAACGTTTGGGTATTTCACTGGATGACTTTAAGTCAAATCATCCGGGCGGTGCAATAGGAGCAAAGCTGCAGCATGGATAAGATTGTACTATCGCCACTTGGTCATACTTGGATATTGGATCTTGATGGAACGATCGTTAAACATAACGGCTACAAGATCGATGGTGAGGATTCGTTTATCCCGGGAGCATTGGAATTCCTGAGAAATATACCTGATAAAGACATGGTGGTCTTTATTACTTCAAGAACTACTGAATACGAAGCAATAACGGTCGATTTTCTCAAAAAGAACAATATCAGATATGATTCGATCATATTTAATGCTCCGTATGGAGAACGCATACTGATAAATGACGATAAGCCGAGCGGACTTCAAACAGGGAAGAGTATCTGCATTAAAAGAGACTCTTTTCCTGAGTTTGAAGTGATCGAAGATGAGAATTTGTAATTGATCTTATTAGGGGGCTGATAGCAGCCCCTTTATAATTTGTTTTGACATTTATTCATTAGTACATATAATAAATACGTGCTTATCGCACATGGGATAGATTTGTTTTTAGAGAGGTAGATTATGAAAAATCTCAAGATCACAGCATTA
>CADCQX010000034.1 GCA_902803695.1 Oscillospiraceae bacterium | reverse complement strand
CCGATCTCGTGGTTGACATATCCGCTGTTGTAACTGACTATCGGGTGTTCCGTGGTATAGATCGAATAACTGGTCTCGTTTACCCATGTGATATGGTCGGCGAAGTTCTCATAAAGTTCATTGAACTTGGCTGCGTTCTCGTCATCGATGGTCAGCTCGTTATCGCCGTACTCGTAGACAAGTACACCGTCGTCTGCTTTATCGGTCTGAACGAGTTCCACCTTGTTCTGACCATAGTCGAACATTATGTTCTCATAGTTATAATCCGCATTCGGATCTATGGCATAAGCCGCATCGAAAAGACTCTGGAGATAATCGGCATCCAGCGTGTAAGACGGGCCGAAATCTTTCATATGATCGAGTTTGTGTTCCAGATCCTCTTCATAAGTGTTTATGTTCGGATGTAGCTGGCAGCTGCTGCCGAAGACGTAGACATCACCGTTACCCATTACGACTCTGTGTGACATGCCGAATCCCCATGCCCAGTTAGTGTTGGTCATGATGAATAAAGGCTCATCCGGATCGATCTCGAAAGAGCCATCCGGCGGATCTTTCTGACCCTGGTCTTTGCCCGGATCATCCGTGCCTTCCGTCTCGTCCGGCTCTTCAGTTTCCTGAGTCGTTTCAGGGGTCTTGCCGGTCCTGGTCTTGATCTTAGTTGTGTTTGTTGAACGGCATCCTGTTAATCCGGACGCCAAAAGGATTGCTGCCAATGCAGCTGTCATGATCTTTTTTTTCATTGTATCTCTCCTTAATCCATATCCCTGTATCTATAAGACGAGAGGATTATATACTTTGTTGCAAAAAAACAAAAGCCGCATTCCGCGGCTTTCTCGGGATATGATAATCTGTCAGGTCACAAGTGGGAACCTTGTATTTTTCGGGGAGAAAGATAGTTTATTAAGCTCCCGCCTGATCACCGACAAATCCTCATACCTAGAGGTTTCTAATCCCTCTCTCAACCTTAAGGACAGGTTTTAAGGACAAATGTTACAAGGTTAGATGAATTTTTTTCTTTTCGAAAAAGGAAATAGATGATAGACATTGAACCCGATTTAATATATTTTCAAGGTGACGGTCAAAAATCTGTCAAAGAAAGAAGGGATGATATGACAGCAAACGAAGCAGTATTGGTAAGACCCGGATTCGGTTTGGGTGAGGCTTCTGAAAAAGAGGAGAAGGTAGCAAGACCTGTGTCAACAATGACACCTTATCGCTACAGTTGGGCTGACAATAAGTACGAGAGAGACGACAGTCCTGCACACAAAGCCGCTAAGAGTTCACTCGGTTTTGGTGTTGCATCGTTCATGTTCTCTTGGATCACACTCTTGGGATTCATCTTCGGCATAGTCGGCCTGTCCAAGGCATCAAAGGCAAAGCGCTTGGGCGACAAGACGGATACAAGATCCGCTGGCGTTATGTTTAGCGTTCTCGGTATCCTCGGTTCGCTGATTTTGACCGCAGTGCTCGCTCTTTGTATCGTTGGAGGCGCAGTAGCAATAAGCAATATCTCGTTTGACGGAGCAAAAGAAGCTATCACTCAGTCAATCGATAAGTAAGTTTTACAACATGAAGAAAAGCAAGAAGCTGTCAGCAATGGCAGCTTTTTGTTTTGCTCGAAAACATTATCCTTTAAACTCAACAGAGATCTCATCATTATCATCAACAGTCAGGATCATGTATGATCTGTTTCTCAAGGCTCCCGGGTTTAGAAATCTGATACCGAACTCGAAGGTATCGACCTGTTTATGTATGTGACCGAAGATAACCACATCGCATTCATTTTCCATGGCTGAGTAGGACATAACGTCAAGCCTTGCCTGATAAAGATGTCCGTGGGTAAGAAGAGCCTTGTGCTTACTTCCGAGGCTGAACGTGCGCGTGGATGGAAGAGTTGAAGTTGTGGTCATATATGAATCGCAGTTGCCCTTGACCATGATGAGTGCGGTCTTCGGAGAGGAGAATCTTCGTACTATATCTTCGATGTCGTATGTGTCGATCTCCAGGTCGCCGGCGATAACAACACAGTCGATATCCTGATTCTTCGAAAGAGCAGTTTCAAGGTAACTGTCGCGGCCGTGAATGTCAGAGCATACGAGATATTTTTTCATGAATGTTGATCCTCCGATCCGTTTCAATGCTACAATTATAACATCTGATCTGAGGGAGAGGTTAATATGCCTGATATTATCGTTGTTGAAGATAATAAGGAGATAGGAAATCTTCTTTGTGATTTTCTCCGTAAGGAAAACTACACCGTAGCCTATGCCGAGAGCGGCAAGAAGGCCATGGAACTTTATGAGAAATACGGAGCCAAGCTCATAGTCCTGGACATCATGCTCCCGGGTGATATCGACGGCTTTACCGTATGCTCGAAAATACGTGAAGATTCCAACACACACATTCTCATAGCAAGTGCAAAGACCGATAAGGAAAGCAAGCTCAAAGGACTGGATCTCGGAGCTGATGACTATATTGAAAAGCCTTATGATATCGATATCCTTCTCGCCAAGATCAGAGGAATATTCAAGCGTAAGTTCTCACAGGATGAGATCATTGAAGGTGATCTGAAGCTTAACTGCGCGACTAAGACATTGACCAAAGGTGATAAAAAGATAGAGGTTACCGCCAAGGAGTTCGATCTTCTGAAACTTCTGATAGATAACAAGGGCGTGACGCTCAAAAAAGCATATCTGTTCAGCAACATCTGGGGAAGCGACAGTGAATCCGAGATGCAGACTCTGACGGTGCACATCAAGTGGCTCCGCGAGAAGATCGAAAAGGATCCTAAAAATCCTGAACACATCATGACAGTCTGGGGAGTAGGTTACAGGTTTGAATAAGTTTCGAAAGGCAGTCGTTATCATAATCGCCGTCGAGATATTGCTGATCATGTTGAGCAATGTCTTTCTTCTGATGGCCGAGGATAACAACAATGGCTTAAGCAAAGTAGATGCCAAAAGAATTGCCAAGAGACTCGAGACTGAACCTGTGGAAAATATCGACCTCGATGACTATGATTCGATCATTAGGATTGAAAAGGCTGAACCGGGCGATATGGTCAACAATGACTATATAGTCGCTTTTCACGGTGACGAGATATACCGTATCGAGTATATGAACCGATCAAGTATCAGGGCTCTCGTCGTATTGAATATATGTCTTTGCCTTATGGTCGTTATAACAGTGATAATACTCATCTATATCGACAAAAAGATCATAAGACCGTTCAATAATATGACGGCGATGACGGTGGATCTTGCCAAGGGTAATCTGACGAAGCCGATCAAGCAGGAGAAGAGCAAATTCTTCGGAAAGTTTATCTGGGGAATGGATATGCTCCGTGAAAACCTGGAGGATTCCAAAAAGAAAGAACTGGAGTATCAGAAAGAAAAGAAGACGCTGGTACTTTCGTTGTCACATGACATAAAGACACCGCTGTCAGCTATCGAGCTTTATACTAAGGCGCTTAAGGAAGGTCTGTATGATACGGATGAAAAGAAGAATGAAGCGCTCGAAGGAATCCTTCGAAATACCGACGAGATAAAAAGATATGCGAATGAGATCAGTAAGATATCCAGAGAGGATTTCATGGATCTGCGGGTCAATGTCGGTGAAGTCTATATGGATGATGTGATCAATAAGATAAGTGCATATTATAGTGACAAGCTCTCTGTTATCCATACAAAGTTCAGCGTTGCCGAGCATACAAACTGTCTCCTGCGATGTGATGCAGACAGGCTGGTCGAAGTTTTGCAGAACTTTATGGAGAATGCGATCAAGTACGGAGACGGGGAGTCGATAAAGATCTTTTTCGAGGAAGAGGAAGATTGTAAGCTCATCTGTGTGGAGAACTCAGGACAGGCTCCGGATGAGACGGATATGCAGAATCTCTTTGACTCGTTCTACAGAGGAAAGAATACCAAGGATGTACCGGGCAGCGGACTCGGATTATATATATGCAAGAACCTGATGCAGAAGATGGACGGAGACGTCTATGCGTGTGCGAAAGAGAACGGGTTCATGGTGGTTGCTGTCGTAAAGATCGCGTAATATCAAGCCTTTTCAGGATTTAATGATTGTTTAACAATTTCTCTTGTATCATGATGCCATAATCGAGAGAAAGAGGGAAATGACGTGTTTGGAAGAATTCTGAAAAAGGATATAAAGAGAAACAAGACGATGAATATCATTTTGTTTCTGTTCGTTATAATTGCAAGTTTGTTTTTTGCCAGCGGACTTAACAACCTGATAGCGACATTTAACGGTACCGACTATCAGTTCAAGAAGGCGGAAGTCGGTGACTATCAGCTGATAGCAATGGGCGAAGGCGCCATCGGCTTGTTCGAGGACAAGGTTAAGTCCATTCCTGAAGTAAAGAGTTATACAAAAGAGATCTCCGTTTTCTGTGCGGAAGGAACTATCTTAAGTGAATCGGGAAAGAGATTTGACGTGACCAATACGGGTCTTATCCAGTCGATTGACCAGCGCGGAATGAAGTACTTCGATCAGGAAAATGAAGAGATCACTTCAGTAGAAAAGGGCAAGGTCAGGATCTCAAATGTATTCTTAAGAGATAATGATCTCGAGCCGGGTGATAAGGTGATCATCAAGCAGGGTGACGTTAAGGAAACATACGAGATCCAGAGCGGATTTAAGGATGCTTTCCTGGGTTCACAGTTCATGGGCAATCCGAGATTCCTGTTGTGCGATGAGGATTTCCAGAAGTTCCTTGATGATGAGATCTGTTATAACTACTATGGCGGAGAGATCTTCTATATCCATACGGATGATGTCAGAGCAGTCGGCTCAGCATTGAGCGGCCTCGAGAAAGCAGGTTATTCCTACCCGATATCAACACTTAAGATGGCCTTTATCATGAACCTGATCGTGGCTTTTGTAGTTGTTATCTTAAGCGTATGTCTCATGATAGTTTCATTCCTGGTGCTCAGATTCGCGATCAACTTCTCGATCAGTGAGGACTTCCGTGAGATCGGTGTCATGAAGGCGATCGGTATCAAGAATAAGAAGATAAGGACACTCTATCTTACCAAGTATGCATTTATCTCTGTGGTAGGATCCGTCATCGGTTTTGTACTGAGCATTCCGTTCGGTAAAGCGCTTCTTTACTCGGTTTCCAGAGATATGGTACTCGGAACGGGACTCGGTATCGTATGGAATCTCATAGGTGCGGTTTGTGTAGCGATCCTCGTAATCCTGTTTGCTTATCTGATCACCGGAAAGGTCAAGAAACTCGCTCCGATCGATGCGATAAGATCTGGTCAGACCGGCGAGAGATTCAAGAAAAAAGGCGGCATCAGAATGACAAAGAGCAAGGCCCGTCCTTCACTCTATCTGGCTATTAACGATATCCTGAGCAGCCCGAAAAGATTCGTAACGGTAATAATCACATTCTCACTTTGCACACTTCTCATTCTCGTTATCGCCAATACGGCAAATACGATGAACAGCGAGAAGCTCGTCCACCTCTTCGGACCTGTATCAGATGTTTACATTACTGATGTGGCTGAATCTATGACGTATATGACAGACCAGGGTGAAGAGGAGTTAAGGAATCGCCTTGATGAGATGGCTAAGGAATATACCGATGCAGGAATGCCTTGTACGGCTCACATCTCTCTCATCTATAACTACGAGATCGGCTTCGAGGGACAAAGATACAACTACGCCTGTGAGCAGGATATGAACAACACTGTCGATGACTTTATCTATAGTGAGGGTTCTAAGCCGTCCAACAAAAATGAGATCGCCATAACCGATATGTTCACGGATCTTACGGGAGCAAAGATCGGAGATACCGTAACGATGGACTTCGGAAACGGACCTGAGAATATGCTCATCACGGCGAAGTTCCAGTCGATGAACGATCTGGGCAAGATCATACTCCTTCACCAGGATGCAGAGACTGACTTCCTTCATCTCAAGAATCCGATGCAGTTCAGATTGGACTTCACGGACAATCCTGATCAGAAGACCATCAACGAAAGGATCGAGAAGATCAAGGAAATGACCGGAAATGATAAGGTTCAGACTGCGGCTGAATTCTCTGCCGACAGCGTAAAGGTATACGACATAATGAACACGGTCGCAAGACTCCTTCTGGTCATCGTTCTGATAGTCGTTATCCTCATCACGCTCCTTATGGAGAGATCATTCATCGCTGATGAGAAGAGCGAGATCGCCATAACAAAGGCGGTGGGATTCAAGGATTCGGCAGTCATCAGGTGGCACGTGAACAGATTCTTCATCGCAGCTGCTATCGCGATGATCATCGCGGTCGGGCTTTCCATCCCGGTAACGGAGCTGGCTATCAGTCCGATATTCGGAATGATGGGTGCATCGAAGATCGATTATAAGTACGACATCGTAAGATGCTTCTTGGCATACCCGGCGGTCATTCTGGCAGTAACTGTCATCACCGCTCTGATCACTGCTCTTTACACCAAGAAGATCGAATGTAAAGACACGGCAAGTATTGAATAATGTTTTCGAAAAGGAGAAAAAACGAAATGGCTACAGTAATGGAAATCAAGGATCTTTGCAAGACATATGTTGTAGATAAAAGACAGATCAACGTGTTGAAGAACGTTAATCTCAAGGTCGACGAGGGCGAGATGGTCGCTATCATGGGACCTTCCGGTTCGGGCAAGTCGACGCTCCTTTACTCCATCTCCGGTATGGATCAGCCGACGAGCGGCCTGGTCAGGTTCGGAGGCAAGGATATCTCGAAAATGAAAGGCAATGAGCTTGCTGAGCTCCGTCTGGAGAAGATGGGATTCATCTTCCAGCAGATGTACATGATGAAGAATCTGACGCTTCTTGATAATATCCTCCTTCCTGCTTTCGAGAGCAAGAACGGCGGTTCACGTGATGAGAAGATCAAGAAGGGCGAAGAACTGATGAGAAAACTCGGCATCATCGATGTGGCCGATAATGATATCAACGAAGTTTCCGGCGGTCAGCTCCAGAGAGCCTGCATCTGCAGAAGTATGATCAACTCCCCTACGATCCTCTTTGCAGACGAGCCGACTGGTGCCCTGAACCGTTCCTCCTCAAACGAGGTCATGGACGAACTCGTGAAGCTCAACAATGAGGGCACGACGATCATGATGGTAACTCACGATTCAAAGGTCGCATCGAGATGCTCGAGAGTTCTGTTTATTGTCGATGGCAACATCAAAGGTGAGTATCAGAACGATGCTTCACTTGAAGATAAAGACCGTGAGAGACGTCTCAATAACTGGTTGATGGATCAGGGATGGTAATAGAAGAAAGCCGTCTGTGCCATATGCACAGGCGGCTCTGTTATT
>CADCQX010000033.1 GCA_902803695.1 Oscillospiraceae bacterium | reverse complement strand
AGAAACTTCGGAACATAAAACATATGAAAGCATCATATTCGCCATTCTCAACCGTCTTCTCGCCACGTTTAACATATCGATCTGCCTGTTCTGGCATAGCAATCGCATCTATCTTATCCTCTATGAGCAAACCCAGTTTCCTGCTATCAACGTTCAGCAATACGGTTATATCTGACTCTCCTAGTTGAGGATCCATTTTAGGTAACTCGATGCTTTCTACTGTAATATCCCTAGCACTGATATTAACTGCATCAAGAAAGAGCCTTACAAAGCCTTTATCTGTCGAAAATAACTGAAGAAACATCATATCCATATCTCGTTCAGAGACATTACTATAAAGACAACGAACATTAGCCATAGTATTTCTCCTTATCTCCTGCATTTCTCTTATACTATATCATTATTTTTTTCTCAAAAATCCATGATATAATACCCCTTAGTTATTTATTAATTTGGGGGAGATACTATGAAGAAACACTACAATTGGGCCTGTTTGGCCCTTGCTGCTACTTTCACTTTCAGTTCTTTGGCATTAAGCGGATGCCATCACAAGGATACTGAAGAAACCACCGAAACAACGGAAAACACTGAAGTAACGACTACAGTTAATGACGAAGAGTCGGAAGATACCAATCCATCAGACACAACTGATGAGTCTGAATGGAAGGATCCGGATCAGGTCAGTTCAGATATAAAAAGGGATTATAAAACTGAAGCATTGGAACTAGCCGAGAAGGTTGGACTCACTGAAGAAGACTTGAGAGGCGAGTACGAGTACTTCATCGAATTCGCAGAATGTGTAGACGGCAACCCTGCTCTCTACGATTATGAAGGTTATGTCTATCAGCTATTCCCTATGGTAGCAGATCAGATTGAAGATGAGGATAAGGAATACTTCTTAAGTCAACTTTCGAACCTGGTAATCGAAGAAGGTGATCCGGGAGAAACCGCTTCCGCATATTACGCCATTGCAAACAATTATGTCCTGATCGGTGGCTGGAACTTCAACATGGTTGAAGAGGTGGCATCTCTGACGGTCTACCACGAGTTGGTTCATTTCGTCGACGGGGCAATAGACGGCGTTCCTTCTAATGTGGCTGTTATGAACGACGGCAGCATCAAAATCACAGCCGAGTTAACAGAAGATGAAAAGGCTGACGTAAAGCAGTATGTGGAAGCAAGCTGCTTTGTGGAAGGAGGTGCTGAGCATTATGCGGCAAAATATTATGCAAGTTCCGGCATAAATCTGGCATACGGCAATCCAACAATGTTCATTATTGGACTGGAGTATATTCTCGGCACTGAGAAGGTTGACAGCCTTTTCTTCAATTCGAATACCACATATGAAGTTTTTAAGCTGTTTGAAGAGTACGGATTCACAGATGACGAGATAATCAAGCTCATTAATGGGCTTAATCAGCAGTTGGACGGTTATAACCTCAACTATAACAGCAGCGATATGATGAATCCTCAGGAGGCGCTGATACGACTCTATGGCGAAGAAATCGGCACGGATTATAAGGAGGATCTCATATTTTGTGAGATTCTGGCCCGCATGGCGGATGGCGAACATTTTACAAATATCGCTCCTTATCCGTGTGCTTTCTCAAGAGAGATGATCGACAGTTGGAAGGAGATCATCGCTGAAGAATACGGTGTTGAGGCAGGAGATATCAGTGCGATGAACTATCCTGATCCGATAATCATAGACGGCGAGGTCGTATTTAATACGATATACACCGTTTTCTACAGAAATGATTTTGGAAGGACCGAAGGCGGATTATTCAAGTTTAAGTATGATTTCGAGAAGAAGGAATTAATAGAATACGAGTGCCAGACCTGCGACTGGGTTCCGGGCGAGGTCAACGACAAGTTCAAGAACGAGAAATCCTCAGGAGCCAAGGATCTTATCGAGAGCCTTAAGGTCGATAATTCAGCGGCACATGATCAGACAGTCACGGGAAACATGAATAATCTTAAGGATCAGTATAAGAGAGCAGAAACCATCGGAAGCAAGTACGGAGTATATATCTGGTTCGCAGACTTAAGTCCTTCGGGACTTCTCAACAAGGATAAGGTTGCAACAGATCCGGATAAGATAGATGCTGCCCTGGATGATATAGAAACAGTACTCTCACTCTACCCTGAGGATTACTTCGATCAGCTGCTGTTCGAATACTACAGCGGATTCGCGATCTGCCTCTATGACGGCGGTTATGATCCGTATATGAGAGGATCATATAATGTCAATGGCGATTACTATATGATCATCAACCTCAATGTAAGCAACCCTACACTTAATGCTTTCTATGGTGCTGACACTGTAAGAAACATGGGCTTTACGAATGTAAATATCGCACAGACCCAGCTCATATGCGATATCTGGAAGTGCACGGAGAAGTTCTTTACGAACTACAACTCCCACTTTGAAGAGCCTACCAAAGGCGATGAATCCTGGAAGAAGGTCAACCAGCCTTACTTCACTTATGTGGATGCTACTGATGATCAGATCATCGATATCATCATGGGTGATCACTACAGCTGGGATTACTTCATCTGCAGAGAGGCAGTTACCTTCAAGGTTACCGACAGGACCCTGCTCTATGAGTATGTGATGCTCAGCGTACTGACTGACTCCATATCTGATCTGAACCCTGAGTGCGAAGCGAAGGTTGAGGAGATCTGTGATGAGATCAGGCATTACTTTGATACGGAGGATTGGCCTGATACGACGAGTTGGGAGAGCATTTAACAATTTAATAAGTTGTATTTGGAGTAGCCTTTCCGTTTGGAAAGGCTACTTTGTTATTGTGCACCATTTCTGTCACGCTGATTTTCATATTATTGGGTTAGAAAACTACAAAATTTGGAGGTGTTTTATGGCAATGGTTTTTAATCACGATTACCCGAGAAAGGGTTATAACAGAGGCGAATTAGTTAAGTATGTGACTTTCAACGCTATCAGGGATCACGAGACTATGGGTGATCAGAGGAAGAATTTTGTAACTGTCAGAAAGCATGGAGAAGAAGAATTCAAAAAGGTTATCGAAGCCTGTGCGGGAGACAAGTTTACGTTGAGGATCTTTTTCGAGAATAATACGGATCCTTCTATGGGAGAAAAAGGTGCTGCGAAAGATACTACGATCAGGTTCACTTCAGGCGTATTCTTCAGTTTTGAGGATGAGTGGGAAAATGTCCACGGAAACGGCTTTATGGCATATATATCTTCTTCAAATGCAGAACCGCATACCGTTCAGGATTTCTGCGTAGTAGACATGTCGGATTATGCGAGATACGAATACATTGAAGGTTCAGGAAGGATCACCACCAAGGCAGGTACGAAGCCATTCCCGGACAGAGCCAATCTGATCGGTATTGAAGAGTTGGACGGAATCATTCCTGCGGGAGAATCCGGATATGTGGAATATGATTTTGAGGTTGTGAGACGTTGAGGAGATTGAATTATGCGCATGTACGTGTTAGATAACTTTCTCAGATTCATAATCCAAAATCAGATTAAAGTAATTCCCGTTAAGAAGGATGATCCGGATTGGGATAAAATCCTAGACCAGGGCTATTCTCCGGAGGCACAGGAAAATATCACCTATGCTTCTTATGAGGAGTTTATGGATTTCTGCATCGAAAATAGGGTAAAGACTATCTTCGCAGAAGAAACAGAACCTGACATTGATATGATGCAGGCTGAACTGGAAGATGCCTACAATAAAGAATTGGAACGATTGAAGAAAATCCGCACTGATATTAATGAAGCAGAAATGAGCATATTTATAAAACATAAATCAAACAAATTTCTACCTGTTTCAACCAACTTGAGACTAAACGCATATATTCTAAACAAATGCGCAAGTTTCACAATTGATGAGAATGCTTTCCGACAAAGAGCACTTGTAAATTGGATGACCCAAAACATGTGGAGTCATCTTCATCTGATCAGACCAGATTCTCTAACCTGAACTCTTGCATATCGTCAAGTCTCAGTAAGACCAGTTGGCGCCCAAAGCCTGCTCCCATATCGATATCTATCCAGGTAGATGTCATGATGATCTTGTCAGTATATTCTTTGCCGTAGGATAGCGTTGGCGTATGACCGAATACTGTCATCACGTTCTTGTAGTATTCATCGGTCAGTTCAGGCCAGGCCCAGAGCAATTCTTCTGAGGTGTAATCCTCAATTCTTTTCTTCGGATCAAACTCATCCAATCCGGAATGAACGAGGATAAAGTCCTGACCGCCTGCACTTACAGTCTCATATAACGGAGCTTCCCGAAGATAATCCAGTATGTCCTGCTGGAGATTTTTGGGAAGTTTTTGCATTTCTTTCAGGGTAACATCTCCACCGTCCAAACTGTATCTTTCAAGCATGTCGAGTTTCTCGGCATCCAGCGATTCAATACTTTTCTCTGTCACCTCGTCAAAGACAAAGGAACATGCCAGGAGCATCGCCTCGTGATTACCGAGGATGAGCTGTACATTGGTCTGATAAAGAAGCCACTTGAGTGTCTCCACTCCCCCATCACCGTTACGATCGACCACATCGCCAAGGATAAACAGGAAATCGTTCTTGCCAAAACCAGCCTTGTCCAGCAAGGCCAGGAATTTGTCGTGTGGGTAGCCGTGAAGGTCTGAGATTACGTAGATCAAAGAATCATCCTTTCCTACTTATCATCTATAAAAGCGCTACGATTGGCTTCAAACAGTTCAAAGTATGCTCTTGCAGCCGGTAGTTCTGTCCACTTGCAGTTTACCACATCGAGACCCTGGAAACTGTATATCTTTGCTGTAGGTATCGAAGCAAAGAAAGGTGAATGCGTAGCTATGATGAACTGAGAGTTAAAGAATCGAGCCGAATTAAATATGAAATCAGCTAACAACTTCTGATTCTCCGGTGACAAACTATTCTCCGGCTCATCCAGAATATACAACGCTTCGTCCTGCATCTCATTCATAAAATATTCCATGGCACTTTCGCCATTTGAATGTTCGGGACGTTCTTTAAGAAAGCGCTGAGTCATCATATTTGCAGCCTCCTTCTGACTGAGTCTCTCAAGATAGTTGGGGCTCGTCATCTGACTGTCGATTTCCTTTTCAAGTGCTTTATTCTTATCAAGTCTGGCTGTATTATATTCTCTTCGACTTAGGGTTTCCTTGAAAATATCATCGCTTACTATTATCTTGCTACCGGTCGGTATCATAATTGGTCTTTCATCTTCATCCTCCTTTGCTATAAAATAACAATGCTCCAAATAATCATCCCAAAACCTTCCCTTGTTAAACAACGTTTTACGAGAAAGTTTCAGCTTATCAGCAATAATGTTAAGTGCTGTAGTCTTGCCGCAACCGTTATCCCCAAACAGTATGGTAACAGGCTCAAAATCAAGACTATTTAATCGATAACGACTTAACACATTGAAAGGGTAGAAACTTTCCTTATGGGTGTGCACTCTCCAGAAATCCCATTCTTCTTTTAGAGTCATACTTGGCGTATGCTCGCTGAACAAGAAATCAATTTCTGCTTTTTCGCTCGGAAATCCAAAACCACCCAAATACAATTCCATTACATGACCTCCAAAATAACACTTTTATATCAACTGAGATCATCTTAAGAAATGTAATGTACCAAAAATCTCACAGAACACCGGTTAGACTACTACTGTTGGACAACTGTACAATTGATTAATCGAAGGAATACTTTTCTTGATTTCATACAAAAGAAAATCTCGGACTAGCCGAGATTTTAGATTGTAGTTAAATATTATAAATAGACCTTATATTATTAATCTTGCGTAAACAATCATCCACAAATTGATTATCTCCATCGAGCTCAATTGCTTCTTCAAGTGACCATTCATATGCAAGCAGAACAGCTGGTCGCATATTTATTTTTGAATAATTCGCCTTACGAACAAGTCGATCAACGGTTTCATCATCAGGATCAACAATACCATTATTTACTAAATCAGAATAGAACTTCTCAAAATTCTCTCTCTT
>CADCQX010000032.1 GCA_902803695.1 Oscillospiraceae bacterium | reverse complement strand
CTGTATCTTCATGGCCTGATGGAACGAGAACCTAAGGTTACAAGTGTAACTGTCAGGGCTGGTTATAATGCATCGCATCTGAGAAAGAAGGACATTCGTGTTTATTATGTAAAACCTGAGGATGAAGAACTAGGAGTTCTAGATATTCAAACAAACTTTGGCAACACCGTCCGCGCTTATGATATGGAGCGTACGATCTGTGATATCATTCGAAATAAAGATGCAATGGATGTTCAGGTGTTTCAATATGCAATGAAAGAATATATGGGCAGTACTCATAAGAATCTTAACCATCTGATGACTTATGCAAAAGAGTTAAGAATTGAGTATGCCGTAAGGACATATACGGAGGTAATGCTATGATAAAAACAGCTACACAGCTGAAAGCAAAGGTCAGAAACCTTTCTGCGGGAGACAGCAGAAAAGCACAGACACTGATTCGTAATTACATCATGGAAAGATTTCTGGAAAGGGTAGCTCTTTCACGATACAGAAACAACTTCATTTTAAAGGGTGGAATGCTGGTTGCGGCGGTTGTCGGATTGGAAACGAGAGCAACGATGGATATTGACACAACGGTTAAATCTCTCAAGTTGGATATGGAAAATGCAACTGAGATCATTAAGGAAATCATAGCGACAGAGGTCGCAGATGGTGTTAATTTCCGCATAACCAGGGTAACAGATATAATGGAAGAACATGATTATCCTGGCATCAGATTCATGTTGGAAGCGTCTTTGGATAACTTATGCCAGGCGATAAAGATCGATATATCTACAGGAGATATTATCACTCCGAGTGCTGTGGAGTTTTCATATCATCTGATGTTTGAAGACAGATCAATCTCATTATTGACCTATAACCTGGAAACACTTCTTGCTGAGAAAATGGAAACGATAATGAGCCGTGGGTTGGCAAACACAAGAATGCGTGATTTTTATGACATTCATGTAATTAGCAGTCAGAGATTCTTTGATCAGGAAGTGCTGAAAAATGCATTCTATGCCACAAGTGAAAAAAGAGAGACTGTTGGACAAATTTCAGACTTCATAGATATACTATCTTCCATAGAATCAGATGAAGTTATGAAATCCCAATGGGAAAACTTCAAAAATGACTCTTTCTTTGTGGGTGAGTTGTCTTGGCCGGAGGTCATGGAAAGTGTGAAGGATCTGGCTGAAATAATTATCCAATAATCAATTTAATCAGCATTTTACTGAATGAATATAAGGAAGTAAAAATATGAAAAGACTGCCCAGAAACATTCCTGCCAGATATCAGAAGGAATGGAAAGAAGATGTAAAAGAATGGAGATTCCGCAAGAAGATCCGTTTTGTTAATGCCCAGGGGAAAAAGGTAGATACTACTACCAAATGGCACTGGACTATCGATGAGTGTGAGGCTGAAGCCAAGGAAATCATCGCTGAAGGCCAGTATGTAGAAAAAGAGAAAAGAAAAAGAACTGTTTACGACATCTACGAAGAATGGCTGGAGGAATTAAGCAAGCTTTCTCACCGTGATGCCAATGTCAAGATCTCCGGTGACAGGAATAACTTTGATAATGCTTCCGGATTAAAGAATTACTTTGATCCAAACATGAAGGATAAGGCTGTTAAAGAGCTTAAGACAGAAGATTGGAGCAAGTGGATCGATTATATTAACTCACCGGTAAAAGACCATAAGAACCTATCTGGAGCTACCGTAAAGAAGTATAAGGGAGTAGTCAAGAAGTTCAACCGTTATCTGCAGTTGAAGGGATATATCAATGCTGAACAGGCTATCCTTAACGAGAATGCCATTCTGTTTGTTAAGACTAAAAGACTTGAGGTCGGAAGAAGAAATGACAGGAACTATCCGGAATTCGAAGATCTCAGAAAACTGATGGATTACTACAGGGGCAAAGGGGCCGATAAGGATAAGATCGGTCAGTTTACCAATCTGTACTGGTATACCTTCTGGGTTACTCTTTACTTTACCGGTATGAGAGTTGGAGAACTGATAGCCTTACAGTGGAAGAACATTGACTTTGACGGCGGCGATTACGGTACCGGTGTTATCTATGTTGTCAATGCCATTAACCACAAAGAGTCCAGAGAGAATGTCATGAGGCGTCTGAAGGCCAATAACCTGGCTTTAAAGAACAGTAACAGTGAAAGAGAAATAACCATCTGGGCATACTATAAGCAGATCCTGGTGGACTATAAATACGCTTATAAATATGAGTTCAATGTATCAGAGAAGAAGATGGATAACATGTTCGTATTCCCTAACATCAATGCCAGAGATCCTAAGGAAAAGGTGGGTTATCAGAGACAGGCCAATGCCTTAAGAGAACTGGATAAAGTTACTGAAAAACTTGAAATGAAGAAACTTGATTGTCAGATGTTCAGACATGGTTGCGCTCATTTTCTGTGTGACGTGAAACATATATCAGCTGAGGAAGCCCATGATTACTTCGGACATCAGGACTCTGAAATGATCAGAGAAGTATATGCCAAGGCCAATCAGAGGCAGAAGAGGGTAAGAGTAGATAGAGCACTGAAGGATCTGATTGCTGAAAAACCTGACTTTGAATTGCCTAAGGTACAGGAAGTAGATATCTCTGATACTGAAGAGATGCGCAAGAAGCAGAGATTTGCCAGCTACATGCGTGAACTGGCGCAGATCAGGCAGGCAATCAAGAGAAAGCAGCCGGTATACTATTATGATCTGGCGCATGCAGATATGATCATTCAGGCAATACAGGAGCATCCTGAGTTCAAGGACAAGATCAAGTTCGAGTTGGAGGCATGATATGGATATGGCAACAAAAGAAATAACAGAGTTTTATGAATCTGCCAAGAAATACTGCGATTTTGTCAGCAATAACGTTATCACAAAAGATAACCTTGAAGAACTGATGTATCTTATGTTGGATTCTTTCTCCAAGGGTTTATTATTACCGGATGTAGAACCAGAAGATAATGATCCTGTAAAGGGAGAAAAACCAAATCCTGTCAGAATAGAACTGCCCACAACATATTGGGAGATCTTTCATCCATTCGCGGAAGAAGAACCGGTATGCGGTGACCTGATGGATGATCTGTCAGATATCAGAGATGACCTTCTGGAAGGCATCTATGATTATGAAGCAGGATTCATTAACAACGCTGTATTTGAATGGAAACTGCTGCATCATGCTCATTGGGGAAACCATGCGGTTGCTGCAGTAAAGGCATTACAGCATCTCAGAAATAGCATTTAATCATCTGAAATAGAGAAAAAGGGCATTTTGTCAAAACTATGCTCAATTTACCTCATAAAAATGACAACAATTAAATGCTTGAAAAACTAATCCACCAAGAATATAATAGAATCGTAATTCGGGGAAACACGATTCCCTGAAAGAAGGGTATATTAATATGTTTGTTGCAAGAGAAAAAGAACTGGATAAGCTGAATAAAAGGTATCAGTCAGATACCATGGAGTTTATTGTGGTTTATGGCAGAAGAAGAGTAGGCAAAACAGCGTTGATTAATGAGTTTGTAAAAGACAAACCGGTAATCTATTTTTCAGCAATCAACGCCAATGCCAAAGATAATCTGGAGATGCTGTCTAAAGCTATCTATCTGTACAGCAATCCTGATGCAACTGAGAATCCGGTATTCGGATCTTTTGATGCAGCCTTCAATGAAATAGGAAGAATTGCTCAAAATGAAAGGGTTGTATTTGTCATTGATGAATTGCCATATCTGGCAAAAGCCGATGAATCGATAACTTCAAGATTACAGCACCTGTTGGATTACCAATGGAAAAATACAAAACTGTTTTTCATAGTATGCGGTTCATCTATCAGTTTTATGGAAAAAGAAGTGCTAAGTGAAAAGAGTCCTTTGTTTGGAAGAAGAACAGCTCAGTTTCATATTCAGCCATTGGACTATTATGACTCCAGAAAAATGAATCCTGATCTTGGTGAAGAAGACAGTGCTCTGATTTACGGTATTACAGGAGGCATTCCGCATTACATCAATAAACTTGATGTAAAAACTACTGTCAAATCAGCTTTGCTGGAGAATTTCTTTGATACTTCATCTTATCTTTACGAGGAACCTGAAAATCTGCTCAAACAGGAGCTGAGAGAGCCTGCTGTTTATAATTCAGTGATTACAGCTATCGCTAACGGTGCTACTAAACTAAATGAAATAGCCGCAAAGGTAGGGATGGAAAGCAATAATTGTATGAAATACATTAAGCCTCTTATGGAATTGGGCATAGTAGAGAAAGCAGAACCAATTGTCAATAAGAATTCCAGAAGGGTTATTTACCGTATTTCTGATAACTTCTTCCGTTTCTGGTACAGATTTGTACCTGCTAATATTTCAGTCATCAGTGCGGATAGAATGTCGCTGGTGTACGATAAGGCAGTAAGCAGTTATCTTTCTGATTATATGGGTTTTGTTTTTGAAGACATATGCAGACAATATCTTCTGAGAAATATGGATTCACTTCCATTTGTGTTCAGTGAAATCGGAAAATGGTGGGGAACGCATTATGCTTTGAAAAAGGAAATTGAGTTGGATATTGTTGCATTGGCTCCTAAAGAGAACAATACAATAGGGTATGAATACCTGATTGGCTCATGTAAATACACTAATAAGAAAATTGGGTTGGATGAATTAGAACTGATAAAAGATTACAGTTCTGCTTTCACTACCAATAATGACACCTGTCACTATTATGTTTTCTCAAAGTCAGGATTTACGCAGTCTCTTCTTGATGCCCAAGAAAGGGGAGAGGTAACCTTGATAACTCTCAAAGACCTATATGATATTTAGCAGATAAATAGCAGAAAACTATCATATATGATTTAGATGCCAAGAATCGATATGCTATAAAAAGTGATGATGACGACGAAGATGAAATCTTCCGGATTCATCACTTTTTATTAGGTTATAAAAACTATAGTTTTAAACCTAGTATGTATAACTGGCATAAAAGGCCAAAATGTACCGTTGCTATATATAGAAAACCAACATGTCAAACTTGTAGAAATATCTTCCTATTCTGTCAAAAGTGTAGGTTTAATGATGTCATTGATGCTATTTAGGGTTCTTCTATACTGTCAGAAATGTAGGGTAAAAACGGGATTATGACAAAAGATATTGTCTGACACTTCTATAATCTCCACGGGGTGATGCTTAGTGGAGAGTAAGAAGTACATGTCCATGAGGAATGATGTAGTAGAACTTGGATTCAGAAATATGGATCCTTTTACCGCAGATCTCTTCTGCCTTGTCTTAAGACAGGTAAAAAAGAATATCGAAGATGATAAGATAAGTAATAAGTATGTCTGTGAATTCTCCTACAGTTACCTTAAAAGAGTTTTCTTATTGGATAATCATTACACTCGAAACAAGACCAGCAAGAAGATAGATGACTTCAGAAAGACGGTATTAACTACTTATTATGAATTCATTGATGAGAATACAGAAAGATATACT
>CADCQX010000031.1 GCA_902803695.1 Oscillospiraceae bacterium | reverse complement strand
TGTCGGAATTAAAAAAACGGGAAAATAGAAATCCAACCTAAGGTTAACGTTATCTTTGAATTCAAGAAGGATCCGGAGGTCAAAATACGAGAAAAGGTATCTTGGCGACAAGAAATACAACCTAGGGTTAGAAAAAGAAGAAGGGGCCAAAAGAAAAATCCAACCTTATGTTGAAGAAATAATTTCCGGATTTTCTGATTGCAACATTAGGTTGGAAAAATCCGGATGTGCATGAAAATCCAACCTTATTTACCACAAAAAAGAAGCCGGACCTTAAGACCGACTTCTTACTTGGTTTATTTCGGATATATAATGATCATTCCCTGTCGACTATGATCACGGCTTCGTAGTCTTTGCCCAGATCCTTGATCTTGTCGCAGAGGATCTTCTTGATCTCAGCGTCAGTCTTAGGGTTGTCGTAGGATACAAGTATCTCGAAGAAGAGTTTGTCGCTGCTATCTTCATGAAGGAGCCTGAAGTCATAGAGGTTCATTTTAGGATCGATGGACTGCATGTGCTTTGTGAGCTCAGTACGGATGAATGTGATCTCCTCATCGTCTGTCCTTACAGGATCAACATGGATTGAAAGCTCGGAGACTATTCCCTTGTCAATTACATCTCGTTCGATCTTGTCGATGATCTCATGGCATCTTACGAGAGTGCAGTCATGAGGCATCTCGACATGAACGGATGCTACGGTTACATCGTGGCCGTATTCGTGAACTCTAAGGTCGTGAACACCCATTATCTCATCATATGTGCGGATCTCTTTCTCGAGCTTCTCGATGATCTCCTTATCAGGGGCTGCACCGAGGAGAGGCTCTATAGTTTCTTTTGCAGACCGGATTCCTGAGATGATAACAAGGATGGAAACTATGGCTCCGGCCCAGCCGTCGATGTTCTTTTTGAAAATGAGCATGACTGCTACGGATAATAAAGCAACGCCTGTTGTAATGCAGTCGGCTCTGGAGTCGGTGGCTGTCGCTCTCATTGCCTCCGAAGAGATCCTTTTGGCAATCTTACTGTAGAAAAGGGACATCCAGAGTTTGATAAGGATGGTGATCGCGAGGATTACTATCGTAATGACATTAACGTCGAGTTCGGCCGGGTGGATTATCTTACTTACGGATTCCTTGAAGAGGTTAATGGCAACCGCGATAACTGCAGCGGCTACGACAAAGCCCGCGATGTATTCCATTCGGCCGTGGCCGTACGGGTGCTCTCTGTCGGCAGGCTTACCTGAGATCTTGAATCCGACCAGGGTAACTATTGAAGAAACGGCATCGGACGTGTTGTTGACCGCATCCGTAGCAATGGATACTGCTCCTGTCAGAAGACCCAATGTTACCTTGATGCACGCCAGAAGAATGTTGCAGATTATTCCCACGACTCCTGCGAGGAGACCGTATTTGTGTCTCTGCGACGGATCCTTGATGAACAACTTGATAAGTAACTCCGACATGCCTTACCTTCTCCTTTTTGTTCGTTATAGTATACCACTCGAAAAAGAGTGCAGCGCATTTTATTCCTGCTCGCCTATAACGATCAATTCGTCATCATACTTTTTCTTGGATTCGAATCTCATGATGACCGCACGCTTGCCGGTATCTTTCTTTTTGATGCCGTAGCGAACTCTTATCTTTCTGTTCTTACCCTCAGGAGTCTTTACCGTGGCCCAGACGACCCTCTTTTTGTGGGAGACGGAGACCTTTATGTTTTCCACCGTGCAGTCAGAAACCCTGATCTTTCCTTTGTTGACGCAGATGATCTTTTTTATGCACTCTATCGCCAGGGAAAAGATGAATGCGGCCAAAGCCAGGATCAGAAGCTGGACAATGATCGACAGTATCGCGAAAGGGATGCTCTTTTTCCGGATTATCGTTGCAATGCCCATAGGTACTACAGAAAGAGCGAGAAGGTCAAAGAAAATGCACGAGACAAAATATAATATCTCCTCGGGAATGACCTTTTTCTTTATGATCTTGATCTCATCCTCAAGAGGATCCCTGAATTTCATTGCCTTATGTATCCTTTCAATAATTCCAACCGTGATTATAACATTTCTCGAAAAAGAAGACCCCGCCGAACTTTTATGTTCAGCAGGGAATCTGGTGGAGACGATGGGACTTGAACCCACTACCTCTGCAATGCGAATGCAACGCTCTCCCAGGTGAGCTACGCCCCCGTACGAAGTGATTATACACCTCGCGAATTGAATTTACTTTAAGGATTCAAGCTTAGCGACAGTCTCTTCGAGAGTAAGGCCCGCGTAGTCCTGGGCGTGCACGATGCTGCCGGAAGGGCCCTTGGATGTGAATGCGGGAGCGAGGCATCCGACTACCGCAGATGAAGGGTCGTTTGGAGCCATAGGTCCGCCTAAGTCTGTTCTGCACCAGCCCGGATCGGTCAGGTATATAAGGACGTCTTTGCCGCTTGTGAGTTTTACAAGGTCGGATGTGGTCTTGTCGAGGCCGGCCTTGCTGGCGGAATATGGTCCCTGCTCAGGCTCGTTGCAGATGCCGGATGTGGTGTTGACGATACGTCCGAAACCTTTTTCGAGCATGGAAGGAAGGATGGAATAGCAGATCATCATTGGTGCGATAGTGTTTACGCGGAATGACTTTTCATAGTCTTCCCATGTGGTATCGAAAACGTCCGGTCTGTAGGTCACCTGGATGCCTGCGTTGTTGTAGATGATGTCTATGCTATATGAGGAGAGATCCCTGATGAGCTTTTCAACGTCTTCCCTGCTTCCGAGGTCGCAGCCGAAGCTGACGGCGGTGGAGCCGTTGCTTCTTATGATGTCCTCGACTTCGGCGGTGTGGGATCTGTCGCGGCTGACGAGGAGGAGATTAACTCCGTACTTCGAAAGCTCGATGGTCATGAGCCTGCCGATGCCTCTTGCGGCACCTGTTACAAGGATGGTCTTTCCTTTGATGTCTATCATGTTTTATGCCCCCTTTGTTCAAGTGAGGAGATTATAACAGTTAGGGCGCTTGTCTGTGTTCCATAAAGGTCAATTTTTTGTTATAATCTAGACCTGATTTAAACCCGGTCGGAAGCGAGGTACACGCTATGAGAATATGTGCTTTTATTGGAGATATGTATCGCGACTATTCGTCAGCGATAATCAAAAGATTGCAAACGCGCGCCGTCGAGAACGGACACCGAATCGATATTTTCGGAAACTGCGCCGTGCCGAGTGACAACCCGCTCCATGCAGAAGGTTTGAAGAGCATCCTTAACATCCCGCCTCTTAAGACATACGACGGCATTATCCTTTGCTCTGATACGCTTCATCATGCAGGTCTTAACAAAGAACTTCTGGACAACCTCATGTCAGCTACGGATATCCCTCCGGTCATCAGTATCAGATGCGACGAAGAGGGCTTCTATAATATCGTTCCTGACAACAGACAACTTCTTTACGATATCACCAAGCATGTCCTTGAGGTGACCGAGGGCGGCGACATTGGATTCGTTACCGGACGTGACGATCTGGTGGATTCCTACGAGAGACGCGCGGGCTTTGAAGATGCCATGCATGAGGCAGGGTTCGAAGTAAGTGAGGATATGATCTTCCACGGCAACTACTGGATCGATCAGGGTCCGATAACAGCCGACTTCTTTATCCGCAAGGACGGATCTCTTCCTTCGGCCATCATCTGTTCCAACGACTATATGGCGATCGGACTTATAGACGAACTTGTCGAGAGAGGCTACAGCATCCCGAAGGATGTAATGATAACGGGTGTCGATAATCTTCCTTTCTCGCTTAATCATATCCCTTCGGTAACAACTTCAAATATCTCCGAAGAGTTCCTGGTCGATAGCGCCATCGAATGTCTCGAGAAGATCAAGAGGGGTGATAATGTCGACTTCTATATGACGGTTCCGGGACAGCTCATCATAAGAGAGAGCACGGTCGGAAAAACGGAGAGGGATATCGGAGCTGCTTATCATCAGCTGGATCTCATCCAGAAGTCATACTATGATCAGACTCTCGCATTTGTTCGATTGAGCTCCGATTATCAGGACGTAATGTCAGAAGAAAACTGCGTTCTCCTGACGCTGGAGAAGATCTCCAATCTCGATCTGTTCAAGAAAGGCTTCCTTTGCAAATACCGTGAAAATGACCGTTCCGTCATCGGTATTCTTGAAGGAAAAGAGAGAAGAACATGTGATATCCCGTATGACAAAGAAGATCTTCTGCCGGAGGAATACAACAAGGATTTCGCGGGTATCAGGATCTATCTGCCGGTATACTTCAAGAACGAAGTTTACGGTTATGCCGTTCTGGAGATGGATGACAGGAAAGAGGACTTTTTCGATGAGAGGCTGGAGTTTATGCTCCTCTTACACGGCCAGACCTTGAACAGGCTTCAGCTCTTCAGCAGGCTTTCTGAAGTAAGCGATGTCATGGATCTCTATATAAGGGATGCGCTGACGGGACTTTTCAACAGACGAGGATTTGAAAAGCACATCTCCAACATCCTCGACCGTAAGCAGGAAGAGGATATCAAGATTGCCGTCGCGAGCATCGATATGGACGAACTTAAGACCATCAATGACAATTACGGACACGCCGCAGGAGACGATGCCATCAGGGCGATTGCCGATTGCATAACCAAATCACTCAACAAGAGCGAGTTCGCAGCCAGGATGGGCGGTGACGAGTTCGAGGCGGTCCTTTATATCGACAACCCGGGAAGGATCGGTCAGTTCATAAGATCGTTCAGAACAGAGATGAAGAATGCCAACAAAAAGGTCAAAGAAGGATATACGTTAAGCGCCAGCATCGGTACTGCGGAAGTCGAGAGCTGGGGCACTTTGATGGAGTCCATGAACAAGGCCGACAAGATCATGTATGTCGAGAAAAAGACCAAGAAACACAGGTGATCCTTAACAAACTGTTAAAACTCAAATTAAATTATAAAGGATTTTTGTGATATAATGTAAAGGTAATGGGCAAACACATTAAGGGGCAGTCGAGAGAAGGAAAACAATGTCCGAATCTCGTCAACATGTGAGGGCTAATATTATGTTTACTTGGAACTTTCAGTATATGTCGCGTTCCAGACTGGCAGAGACACTCGATCAGTTGATGCTCACAGGCCAGAAAGGAAGCGTCTTAATAAGGATCCATACATCCATCCACAAGAAGGATGATGCTGTTGAGCTGGCGCGGTTCATCAAGGATAAGATGCCGAATGCCAGGATCTTCGGAACGAGTACTTCAGCTGTTATAAATTGGGGTAAGCTCACCAGGAATCAGTGCGTTGTTTCCATCACTCAGATGCAGGAAGGAAAGATCGAGACCGCCATGATCCCGACTCTTGACGAGAACGGTGATCCTGTCGATACGGACGTTCTTTGTAAGAAGATAAAGGACGACCTTATCGTAGACAATACCAAGCTCCTTCTGACCTTCTCCACCAAGAGATTCCTGGACATCTACAACTTCGTTGACAAGAGCAACACCTACTATCCGGAAGTCAAGATGATCGGCGGTCTTGCAGATACTCCTGAGGATTATTACGGATTCCTTTTCGATGAGACCGGAGCATATGAAGATGCGATCCTCCTGGCCGCGTTCTCGGGCAACGAACTGGAGTCGGCTGTATCCTATGCAACCGGTGTTGAGGTTGTGGGTGACGAGGAAGAGATAACCGACAGTTTGGGTCCCTGCATCCTTTCCATCAATGGTGAAGAAGCGTCAAAGAAACACTTTCCGATCCTGGCTGACGAGGATTCCAAGTTCAAGAACCTCTTCCCGTTTGTGTATTCGGATGCACCGGGAATTCCTTTCTATCTGTCATATGGAACCGGCAAGAGCCTTGCCGAGCTGTTCCCTGTCGAAGAGGATTATCTCCGAAGGTCCCTCTCGAAAACGGATTCCGCAGATATCGACAAAAAAGGCGATTACATTTGTGCCAACCATTATGTGATCCCGGGCAAAAAGATATCCAGAGCGTTTATCTATGACCGCAAGATCATATCCGATAACAGAGCTCTCTTCCAGACCGTCGAAAACTTCGAGAAAGCCGAGACGCTGTTCGGCTATACATGTGTCGTAAGATCGTCCATCTACTCCAACTGCGTTAAGTGGGAACTGTCCGCATACGAAAACTGCAACATCTGCGGATGTGTAACCGTCGGCGAGATAACAAACTGCAACGGCAGGAATACATTTGCAAACTGCACATTCTCGCTGGCTGTCGCGGGCGAAGAAAGGACCACACAGGAGTTCAATCCGTATGCATTCTCCAGGACCGATTCACTCGCGGAAGACAATATGGATCTTCTCGAATACCTTATGGAGATCGAAGGAAAATATGCTTCGATCGAGGATGAATCATCTGCTAATTCGATACGTAAGTTCATCAACGATTGTGAGATCAAGCTTCAGTATGCGGACAAAGAAGACGTCTTTAACGAAGCAGCCATGATCATGGATATGAAGACCAAGGGTTATGACAGGATCTGTTACATCAACGTGTTTAACGTGTCCAATATTAAGACAGTCTTCTCC
>CADCQX010000030.1 GCA_902803695.1 Oscillospiraceae bacterium | reverse complement strand
CCGCACGGTCGCACATGAGGCTTATGTCAAGGCTCGGGTCCTCGATCTTGTAGCCCGCCATATGGAATGACAGGGTATAATTCTCGAAAAGGTTATCAAACTGGTTCATGAGGAATGCGCAGTGCTCGTCCGGATCGAACTTGTAGTTAGGCAGGCACAATGCGTAATTATCTCCGCCAAGGTTACCGACAACGATGTCAGGCTTTTGGAACCTCTCGTCCCTGTAGGCATTACCGATCATGGCCAGAAGCTCGTCGCCTTCCTTGGCACCGAAGATGTCGTTGAAGATCTTGAACTTGTCGATATCCCATCTGACGATGACAAAGCTGGTCCTCGGATTCGAGTCGATGAGATTTCTGACTCTCGAATAGAACGAAGCCCTGTTATAAAGTCCCGACACGCGGTCGAATTCCGACTTGTACTGATCGGTAATATCGCTCTTGGTAAACGCGATATATCTCTTCGCATCATCAAGATAGGTGAACAGGAATTTCTTACGCTTGATCTGAACTTCCTCCTGCTCCTTGTCATAGACAGAGAATGAATCGGAGAATACGTTCTTGGTCTTAAGTTCCTTAGTAAGGTTCTTAAGCTCGATTGCTCTCGCACAGTTCATCTGCTGGTTCTCGACGACATATCCTTCCAGTGCGGAGTAGATGAAATCGCCATAGTCCATGGAATCCTTGGCCTTCATAGCCGGATCTTCCTGAAGGATCCTTATGGTCTCTGTCTTCGTATCGATTACCGCCAGCATCTCATACTCGAAGTTGAAGATCCTCTTGATGATCATCTTCGAAGTGTGCTCCGAGTTGATATTCGTCAGATGCGCAAAGACTTCTCTGTTTCTTGTCTCCGGATTGGTAACCAGGAACAGCTTAGCTTCGAACCACTCCGAGTCATCCGTCTCAAGCCTTATGAGAAGTTCCTCTTCGAGGCTGTCGACGTTGTCGTTCATGAGCTCCATGAGTTTTTCCGTCGTAAACAGCGTGTCGTAATATTCTCTCTTCTCTTTGGAAGTGTCGATCAATCCTTTAAAGTAGGTCAGGAACTCCGATGCGCTGTCGATCTTCTTTTCCGGCTTTATAAAGTCTCTGGCATAGAAAGTGCTCGACACCATATCAGTTGTCAGGTTCAGATGGAAAGCAACCTTGTCACCCCTGAGTGCATTGTTATAACGCCTCTTTGACGTATCATACTTGTCCACGTTCTTCATGAAGTTCGTGACATCATGCGCGGCAAACAGCGCACCTATAACATGTTTGCTCTCGTTATAAGTCGTCTTGAACGATACCTGCATCCACATATTCTTTCCGAAAATGGAATTGAAGTGGATAAATTCCGTTCCCTGATCAACACCCGAATCGATATCCGAATACATCTTCAGATATGTATCCTTAGACTCAGGGAAGACCATATCCTCATCATAATAAGGAACCGGCTTGCTGTCCGAGTCATGAAGGGATATCTGCTTCATCGTCGCATCATAATCCCAGGTGATCGTATTGGAAATAGAAAGCGCCAGGCTGTTCTTTGTATTTTCTCTCTTAAGTAGCTGCTCGGTATTCTTAAACTCCTTGATATCTGTCGCAAGAGCAACCAGCTTCAGTGTGTTCGCTCTGTCAGGCTCTACGAAGGAACCCTTGATCCTGAGCCACAATGGTACACCGCGGTAGTCAAAAGCCGCCGGTGCAGTATATTCAACATCATTCTTCTCCAAAACAGCTGCCTTCTTGATGGCATGCAAAAGTCCGTTATATTCTTCAGCCGGCATACTCTCGATAACATCCTGGCTGTACATCGGATCGCTGGAATAAAGGATGATAAGCTCATCTTCTCTTACCTCGGCGATAATGAAGACGCCGTCGATTCCGTCCAATACAGTCTGCAGGTTAACGGATATATCGGCTACAGGAGTATCAAGCGCAAATGATTTAATATCAGAATCCTCACTGAAGACGAATCTGTTCTTACCTAAGTTCTTAGCCTTGTAAAGTGCAGCATCAGCCTCCGAATACAGATCTTCAAGGGAAGCCTTTCCGCCCGTGAAAACAACAACACCGACACTGCTGGTCATGAGTACCGATTCGCCGTTTCTCTGGCAGTCATACTGCAGGGAATTGATAAGTTCCTGGGCTTTGTCGTTAGCGAGCCACGCCTTATCAAGATTCGTCATCAATACGATGAACTCATCGCCGCCGACTCTTCCTACGATATCGTTGTCCCTGAATGTCTTCTTGATCTTGGTAGCGATATCCACAAGAACGTTATCGCCTGTCCTGTGACCGAAGTGGTCGTTGATCTCCTTGAAGTTATCGATGTCGATCATGAACAGGGCATTGAGCTGATCAAGACCGTCGTTCTTGATATGGTAGTCGATCTTGTTCATGACGGACTCGTGATTGAGGACTCCTGTCATGAGATCCTGCTCGGCCGCTTTTATAAGGCTGTCCTTTTCCTCACGCTGCTTACTTATATCTAGAACGGAGAAGAGGATACAGACGTGATCGTTTTCGGGATTTATGAGGAAGAAGTATTCATAGTTGACCCATCTTGACGGGTATTCTTCCGTGTTAACGTAGAACTCGGTCGAAGAACCCGTAAGTCCTGCGTTGTATTTCTTCATAATGTTTTCTCTGTCGAGGTTTGCGAAGTATCTGTGCTCGCTTATATCTACCGAGATAAGTCTGTCAGATCTGGTGATGAACTCGCTTATGGACATATCCATGTGGACGACCTGTCCGTCTTTAAGTGCCGTGAAATCAAGCATCTTCCAGTCTGATACATCCACAAAAGCGCAGCAGAGGGCATTGTTCGGAAGAGCCATGTAGATCTCGATCTGCTTCTTGAAGCGCATCTCAGCTTCATAGGTCATCGTGCAGTCTTCGGATGTTCCGATGATCCCGACGATCTTTCCCTTGCTGTCCTTGACGGGCCTTTTCGAGCATCTGCAATAGATGGTCCTGGATAATTCAACTATCTCTATAGGGATGACGACATTCTCGACAGGCTCACCGGTCGCAATGACCTTAAGTTCCAGATCTTTCTGAAGCTTGAGATGGTCAGGGGAGCCAAACAGTTCTTCATCGGTCTTGCCGATAAGATCTTCCACGCATTTGGAATTGGTGAGTACTGCGAATTTCTCTGAGGCAGCCAGATACTTAAGATCCGTGTCCTTCAAATAACAAGGTATAGGAGAGTTGTTAAAAAACTCTGTGTATGCCGAAAGAGCAAGCTTGCTCTTCTTAGAGTTAGCTCTGTCTAATACCATACTTCACCATCCAACACATAAACTACTTATTATTATAAGTAGCAAATCGTCATTTTACAAATAAACATACCGT
>CADCQX010000029.1 GCA_902803695.1 Oscillospiraceae bacterium | reverse complement strand
GGCCTGCATCAATCAGTGTCCGAAGGATGCGATCGAATATGGCAAGGGTTCTGTTGGTAAGACCCGCTATAAGGGACCGGAATCCTGTCTCGGTTAAGGGTTATCACTGCTTCATTCTGTTGAGTACTTCCTCATAATTGCCTTTGAAGCAGAAAGTGTTCATTCCGGCTTTGTGAGCGCCTGAGGTATTGTCTTCTCTATCGTCTACGAACAGACATTCCTCAGCCTTAAGACCGTACTTATCCAGAAATGTCTTGTATATTTCCACATCAGGTTTGAGCATCTTATAATCGGAGGAAACAAAGACTCCGTTAAAGAAATCAAGCGGCAAGAGTCTTGGAAAGTACTCGTAAAAAGCATCGCTGGCATTAGACAGAACGTATATACCGTAGCCGGATTCTTTTACTTTTTCGCAGAACTCTCTTGCTCCATTAAGCGGATACATGCAGATGGTCCACTTATCAGCACATTTGCGTAATGCTTCGTGATACTTCTCAGGAACCCTGACCTTAACCAGATCGAACCTGTCCTTATCCTTGATATCGCCTTTGTCGCCCATCAGCCACTCAGGTCCGTTGAAGAGTTCTTTCCTGATTATTTCTTTCTCCTCCTCGGAAGAGCAGAATTCATTTAAACTGACATCAGGATCAAAGTCCAGAAGGACATTTCCCATATCGAGCACTACATTTTTGATCATAATATTTCATATACCTCTCGAAAAAGATCTATATCTGTGATTATACACGTATTTTATAGACGAAGGCGATCCGATCATATGTTGCCTATTCTTAGTATTGTATAATATATCCGTAAACATGAAACGAAAGACAGGAGGGATGAGTTATGGCTGATGTCGGATATTTTACCAGAAAGGATCCGATAAAAAACTTTTATGAGATATCCAACGGTATTGCATCTAAATGCGGTGGCGAGGGTGTAATAGCTAACCCTGTAGGCAAAGACGCATTTGTTATCTGTATAGAGAAGTTCTTTTTCAGAAACGCCAGTTATGCAGCCCTGACGGTAATCCTGGAAAATATTAAGGGAGAAAGCAGAGCTTCTGTTGTAGGATTTGGCGGTGGAGAAGGCTTTTTTAACATCAGCATGGGTGCCAATCTTGAGTTTGCTAATATGGCAGCAGAGGTGCTTGTTTCAGAATTTGGTTTTACTTTAACAGGACGGTAAACTGATTCGATGATAATGAATGAGCGTGCGCAAAAGATCTTTGGAGAACTGAATGCTGACGATATATCTCCAATCGAAGGATATGATATTGAGAGAAAGGTGGATCAGTTCGGAAGAGAGTACTTCAGCGTGTCCGGCGGATGTTTTCGAATAAGAGAGAACAGCGATCTGTCATGGGATGAATGGGACGGGAACGAAGTATATGTTTCCGGCGATGATCTTACATTGATCTACAGAAAAACAATCGGCATTATGAGGCGTTGGAAAGCTCAATTAACGGAAAAGTTTCCGGAGGAAAGATTTGTGATCTTTGCTTCTTACGATGACGGAAGTGAGATCGTTACAGAATGTGATGAACGACGATCATTTACTCTTCGTTTTTGGAAGATCCGGGAAAACCAAGGTCCTGACGAGAATACGGAATATAGTCAGCCAGTGTTTAAGATGATAGTTTAAGTTTGAAAAATCGAGAGGAAGTCTTTGAAAATTTAATCGATAGCATAAAGGAGGAGAATGAAGATGTACATAGTTGACGATGGAATTAAGCTTCACGTTGAATTGGAAAAGCCTGAGAATGCTCCTTCGAAGATGCCGCTGGTAATCGTTATCCACGGATTTACCGGTTATATGGAAGAAGAACATATCGTCGCCGCAGCTAAGGCATGCAGGGATCAGGGCTATGCTACTTTGCGTGTTGAGATGTACGGTCACGGACAAAGCGAAGGTGAATTCAAAGATCATACTCTGTTTAAGTGGATCAATAATGCAATTGCGGTAATCGATTATGCAGGTACTCTCGATTTTGTAACTGACATATATCTGTGTGGTCATTCACAGGGAGGTTTGACGGTCATGCTCGCAGGCGGACTGAAGCATGAACTCATAAAGGGTCTTATCGAACTGGCTCCTGCAGCCATGATCCCGGAATTGTCCAGAAAAGGTGAACTTCTGGGAATTAAATTTGATCCAAATTATATGCCTGATGACCTGGAGGTAAAACCTGGATTCTTATTGGGAAATAACTACGCAAGAACAGCTCAGATGATACATATCGAAGATGCAATAGACAAGTATGACGGTCCGGTCCTGATCGTTCAGGGAACAAATGATTATCCTGAACTAATGGAATCGGCAAAGTATGCAGCTGACAGATATAAGAACTGCAGATATGTGGAGATCGAAGGATCCGAACATTGCTATAACGGATATATTCCGCAGATGACAGAAGCGATCAAAGATTGGCTTCCGAAGATTTGAACAAAGACAGGAGATATGAAATGGGAACAAGAAACATTGTAGTGCTTCCATATGATGAGAAATGGAAGCAGGATTTTATTGATATCAGAAATGAACTTCTTGAAGTATTGAGCGGACTTGTTTTAAGCATTGAACATGTGGGAAGCACATCTGTCCCGGGATTATCCGCCAAACCTATCATTGATATCGATGTAGTTATTGAAGATTATTCCAAATTTGATGAAGTAGTTGATGCGTTAAGTAATATCGGCTATTGGCACAAGGGAGACGGGGATATTCCGCAGAGGGAAGTTTTCGATTATGAAGGTAAAGAACACCTTCGTGATCATCATCTCTATGTCTGTCCCAAGGATTCAGCTGAACTTAATAGACATATATCTTTCAGAGATTATCTCAGATCTCATCCGGAAGCGGTTTCAGAGTATAGCCGCATAAAGAAAGAGGGAGCAGAACTGTTCCCTCACGACATTGACAGTTATATAGAGCATAAGTCGCCGTTCATAGAGCAGATCTATTCGGAGATTGGACTTAAGTAAAGGATCAATATGACACACGAAATGCAATTAACGCCGGTTCCTTTTGACATGATAAGAGATGGTTCGAAAAAGGTAGAACTACGATTGTACGACGAGAAAAGAAGAGAGATATCAGTCGGCGATCTGATAGTTTTTAGTAATACCGAGACAGGTGAAAAGCTTGAAGTAAAAGTTGTCGACCTGTATATTTTTGATTCGTTTAAAACTTTGTATGAGAAACTTCCTTTGCTCGAGTGCGGTTACACAAAAGATGATATTGATACTGCTTCACCTGATGATATGGATATCTATTATTCCAAGGAAAAACAGGCGCAGTACGGTGTCGTCGGAATCAGGATCGAATTATGATAAAAGCTTTTTTTGTGGATTTTTACGGAACGATAGTACACGAAGACGGTGAGGTTATAAAGCAGATAACCAGAATTATTTCAGATACCGGTAATACCGATGATCGATCTGAGATTGATTCATTCTGGTGGAAAGATTTTCAGAAAATGTTTACCGATTCATATGGTGACGGATTTGAGACTCAAAGAGCTCTGGAAGACAGATCGATCAGACACACATTGGAGAAATTCGGATCAGATGCAAATGCTGATGAATTAAGTAATATGATGTTTGAACATTGGGTCAAGCCGCCCATTTTCGAAGAGTCGAAAGAATTCTTCGAGAAAAGTCCGATACCTGTCTATATTGTCTCAAATATCGATACGGACGATATCCGTAAAGCTGTTGAGTATCATGATCTCAAGCCTGCAGGGATATTCACATCTGAAGACGCGAGATCATATAAGCCGAGGAAAGAATTATTTGAACTCGCACTCAGGAAATCAGGCCTTAAACCGGATGAAGTAATCCATATAGGTGATTCTATGAGCAGTGATGTAAAAGGTGCTTCGGCTGTCGGAATTAGAGCCCTGTGGTTAAACAGATTCGGAAAAGAGAACAATAATAATGTCGATAGCATAACTAATCTGTTAGAGGCTATCGACAAATTGTGATCACTTAACGATTCAGCGACTCCGGCTTAGAAGTTCCGCACTTTCCGCAGAAGTTCAGATGTGAAGGTGCTCCGCAGTTAGGGCAGAACCAATTCTTGTTTTCGACAGGACGCGGTTTTCCGCATTCCGTACAGAACTTAGCCCGGTTAACAGTTCCGCATGCGCATGTCCATCCAATCACTGCGGCAGCAGCAACTGCTGTTGTAGCAGGAGACGGAGTAGGGGCCGGTTGTAACGGTTTGAACACAGGCTGAGCAGGTGCAGCTACGGGAGTAGCAGATGTCTGGTACATTGACTGAACCGGAGATGCAGATGATGCAGGTCTGTATGTTGGCTGAAACGGCGATGCTGTTGTGTAAGCCGGCTGTCCATATGTGTGCTGGTATGGTGCAGGTGCAGGTTCTTCCGGCAATGGGACGAATCTCTTATCATGTCTGGAAGAATAGATTATGACTACGACTGATCCTGCGAACATGATGACCAGGAAACCGATCCAAAGGAGAACACTGAGACCTGTTAAGACAGGAGTATCCTCATAAGCAGCAGTTCCGCTCATAAGTATCGCATCATAGACACCATGGATAAGGATCGGAACGATAAGTGCCAGCATCGTATATCCGAAAGAACTCTTACCGTTTTCTTTGGCCATTTTGGCCTTGCTGTAGAAGAAGCCCATGAATACTGCGAAGCAGGCATGTCCCGGAACAGCGGAAAACATACGGAGTATGGCGGCTCCGATTCCTCGTTCGAATACATATTTGATGTTTTCCAAAGCGGCAAAGCCGAGCGAAACAAATACGGCATAAACGATCGCATCATAGCTGTGATCGAAGTGCTTGCTCTTCCATGTCATGATTCGCATGATCAAAAATTTACCGAGCTCCTCGGCAGGTGCTACGATGAAGCATGCCAGAATGATCGCCTTTAGGATCGAAGTGTCAGGGAGCACTAGTTCAAGGGCCACACCACCAATAAGTTCAATGATGAGGGCTGAGACCGTTGTTCCCATTCCTGCGAAGAATAGTCCGACCAAAAAACCGAACGGTTCTTTCTCGTTCTTGTCGTTGAAGTAGATGAATAATAACAATCCAACTACAGGTATTAATGCTAAAGCAAATGTAAATGGCATAAAAACCTCTCCTATTAATAATGTATCTATCACCACATAGAATATAGCATTTTATATTCTCAATGTCACATATAAGTTCAAAGATCGGGTAAGAAAATATAGCGAGTATGTCGATATTGCCCCTCATTTGCTGATATAATGTAAGGACAGACGCAGGTTTATGGCAGGAGGTGTGATCCATGCTCAAGAAAGCTTATCTCAATGACAAACCGGATAAAGAAACTCTCAAGGCAAGACTTAAGGAACAAGCAGATCTTCTTTTTGTAAATCAGAACCGGATCAAGGAAAAACATCTGCCTGTTGTGGTCCTGGTGGAAGGCTGGGGTACAGCGGGCAAGGGCACGCTCATCGGAAAGGTCATAAACAATATCGATCCCCGTTTTTACAAGGTCGCGACATTTGATATGCCGACTGAACTGGAGAAGAGATATCCGTTTTTGTACAGGTATTTTGAAGCACTTCCGGAAGCAGGCAAGTTCCGCTTCTATAACACGGGCTGGATGAACGAAGTCGTCATGTCCAGACTTAACGGAACGATGTCCGACAGTGAATATGAAAAAACTATCGACAGCATCAGACGCTTTGAAAGACAGCTCACCGATAACGGCTATCTTGTTCTTAAGTTCTTCATGCATATCTCCAAGGATGAGCAGAAGAAGAGGATAGAAAATCTCGATAAAGACATCGATACCAAGTGGCGTATAAGTGACGGCGATATCTGGCAGAACAAGCACTACAAGAAGTGTGAGGACATTTTCGAGAAATATCTTGAGGATACGGACAATTCCGCAGCTCCATGGTATATCGTTGATGCGAAATCCGAGAAATGGACATTGCTACAGGTCTTTGAGAGAATGAACGAAGGCATCGACATCGCTTTGCAGAACAGTTCTCTGGCGGTTCCGCTCCTTCAGAATACATTCCCGCTCCAGAAGATGCCGAAGCTGTCGGAGGTCTCTCTCGAAGGCAAGGAACTGACCGATGAGGAGTATAAGGAAAAACTTGATGAGCTTCAGGCACGTCTTTCCGATCTTCATAACAGGCTTTATCGAAAACGTGTGCCGCTCATAATCGCCTATGAAGGCTGGGACGCTGCAGGCAAGGGAGGCAACATAAAAAGGATTGCCGAGGCATTGGATCCGAGAGGATATGAGGTGCACCCGATAGCGAGCCCTGAGCCTCATGAAAAGTCCAGGCATTATCTTTGGCGTTTCTGGACAAGGCTTCCGAAAGACGGACACGTGGCGATATTTGACCGTACCTGGTACGGACGTGTCATGGTCGAGAGGATCGAAGGTTTCTGTTCCGAGAACGATTGGAAACGTGCCTATAACGAGATCAACGAATTTGAGAAGGAATTGGATAACTGGGGTGCAGTCATAATCAAATTCTGGGTTCAGATCGATAAGGATACTCAGCTTGCACGTTTCACCGATCGTCAGAATACGCCTGAGAAACAGTGGAAGATCACTGACGAGGATTGGCGTAACCGTGAAAAGTGGGATGTATATGAGGAAGCGATCGATGAGATGATCGCCAAGACCAGCACAAAGTTCGCTCCGTGGTATATACTGGAGTCCGTCGATAAGAAATATGCAAGGGTAAAAGCATTGCAGATCATTATTGATGCGCTGGAGAAAAAACTAAAGTAAGGAAGAGAATGATTAATGATCAGATTTATAAATGACCCTTCTGAGTGTCATAAGATATCGAGAGAGATATTGGAGGCACTTCCGGATTGGTTTGAGGTTGAACAGAGCCGTGAACAGTATATCAGAGAGTCGGCGGATCAGCCTTTTTTCGCTGCATACGAAGATAAGACATCGGATAAGGCTATAGGTTTTCTGTGCTTAAAGGAAACAGGTTCCGAGACTGTTGAACTCGCTGTTATGGGAGTTCTTAAGGATCATCACAGAGAAGGGATCGGAAGAAGACTTTTCGCTGCGGCAAAGGACTATGCTTCTCAGCACGGCTATTCGTTTATTCAGGTCAAGACCGTGCGTTCGGGAATGTATGAGGACTATGACAGAACGAATATGTTTTACCGAAGTCTCGGGTTTAAGGAATTAGAAGTATTTGAAGAATACTGGGATAAGGACAATCCGTGCCAGATATACGTGATGAGCCTTAAGTCTGCCATCAATACTATCAATACCCGCCATAGCTACAGGGGAACGTTTATTGATG
>CADCQX010000028.1 GCA_902803695.1 Oscillospiraceae bacterium | reverse complement strand
TAAGTCATATGAAGAGACAGAACAGTACGGTGCAGGCAAGCTTGAGTTCCTGTACAATAACGCGTTCGGCCGGCTGTTTTTAGGCCTCGCGGTTTCACCGTTTGTATCGGGCATTTACGGCAGGATGAATTCGCGGAAAAGTTCGGTCAAAAAGATCCCCGGATTTATAGAAAAACAGGGTATCGACATGAGCGAATATGAAGAAAGAGAGTATGAATCTTTTAATGATTTTTTTACTCGAAAAATACGGCCGGAGAAAAGGCCGATCGACATGGCAAAAAATGTTCTTATATCACCTGCTGATTCCAAACTCCTGGTGTATGAGATCGGCGACGATACGAGGATGACGGTAAAGGGAAGAGAGTATACCGCGGACGAGATCTTGGCGGAGAGCGCGGAGGAGTTTAAGGGAGGTTATGCGCTGGTATTCAGATTGAGCGTGGATAACTTCCACAGGTACTGTTTTCCGGATTCAGGGAAGGTGGTACAAAGTAAGAAGATAAAGGGCAAGCTTCACACGGTTAGTCCGATCTCGAAGGATCATATGATCTACAAGGAAAACAGCCGTGAAGTGAGCATATTGGAAACGGATAATTTCGGAAAGGTAGCCTTTGTCGAAGTGGGCGCGCTTCTGGTGGGAAGGATAGTGAACCATGAGGCGGGTGTTTTCGAGAAGGGGCAGGAGAAAGGTTATTTTGAGCCCGGCGGGTCGACTGTTATAATGTTTGTCGGAAGGGATATCGAAGTTGACGAAGACATAATGAAACAGAGCGCCGCGGGGATAGAGACTAAGGTCAGATACGGCGAGAGGGTAGGTGTTTTAAGGTGCTGAAACGACTTCATATATATTTCAAGGAGCGTTATCCGATCATCCCGAGATTGATACTGGGCGTGATCGTGTTCCTGGAGATACACTTTATCATTCTATTGAATCAGGGCGTTACCAAAGATCAGTTCAGGATCGGCATTCAGGAATTCGTGGGCGCGTTTACGGTGTTCGCGTTTCTCTTGTGGCTCAGGATCGCGGACGATCTGAAGGACTTTGAGACGGATAAGAGGCTGTTCCCGGACAGGCCCCTCCCGAGCGGACGTGTCTATAAGAAAGACATCATGATCGCGTGCGTTATCGTGCAGGCCATTACCGTGGCGCTGAACGTGATATTCATGTGGAAGAACATCATCTTCTTTATCGTGCTTTATATCTACGGATATCTGATGAGCAAGTGGTTCTTCAAAAAAGCGAAGATCCAGCCGAGCCTTCCGCTGGCGCTTGTTACGCATAATCCGGTTCAGGCGATCGTCAATCTTTATATCATTGCTTTCACTGTGCAGAAATATGACCTTAAGGTCTTCACGCTGACGAACATCATGGCGCTTTGGACTTTGTACTTCCCGGCACTTATCTGGGAGGTCAGCAGGAAGATCAAGGCGCCGAAGGACGAGAACGATTACACCACGTACAGCAAGCTCTTCGGATATAAAAAGGCAACCCGTTTCGTATTGATCCTGACCATCATGGATATCATCACGAACTTTATCCTCGTATGGAATCTCAACAAGATCTCAGTCGGCGTACTTGCACTTCTCGTATCCTGGATGACGTGGAAGTTTATACAGTTTATCAAGAATCCGGAAAGGTTCACGCTCGTCAACAAGGTCGAGCTTTATACATATCTTCAGGAGTCGACGATGCTTCTTACCATAGTCGCATTCCTGGTCTTCGGAAAGGTCTAAGATGTACGGTAAAAAGATCGACAACCTGATAAAGATGCGCGATGCCGGGATCAACGTTCCGGCCTTTACCGTCGTGCCTTTTGAGGATGCGGTAAAAGACGATCTTAAGGTCGATCTTCCTTCTTCTCGAAAACATTTCTCGGTCAGAAGTTCTGCCGATATCGAAGACGGTGAATCCACAAGTTTCGCAGGCCAGTTCGATACGTTTTTGAATGTTGACCGCGACGATGTTCCTGCGAAGATAAAAGAGATAATCTCTTCAATAAACAGTGACACAGTCAAGGCATATGCAGAGAGCAAAAACTTAGATATCAACGACATAAAGATGAACGTTATCGTTCAGGATATGATCGATGCTGATATCTCCGGAGTCTTATTTACAGCCAATCCGCAGGGCATCCTTAACGAGAGTGTCATAACTGTCGGAAGAGGCCTTGGCGAGGGCGTCGTATCATCAAGAGTCGACACGACTTCCTACTACTATAACCTCACTGACAGGATATGTTATTTCGAAGGCGAAGAGGATCTTCTGACGTCGGAAAAGACTGAGGAATTGATCGCGGTCTCGGAGAAGATAAAGGAACTTTTCGGAGAGTATCTGGACATAGAGTTTTCGATAAAAGATAACGAGATCTTTATCCTTCAGGCACGTCAGATAACGACTCTTAAAACGGACGATCCGCTCATCATGGATAACAGCAATATCGTCGAAAGTTATCCGGGAATCTCGCTTCCTCTTACGACGACTTTTGTCGATCTTGTTTATAGCGGAGTCTTCCGCGGAGTGTGTTCGCGAGTGCTCAAAAATGAGAAGGAATTAAATAAACACGAAGACGTTTTTCTGAACATGACGGGACACGTCAACGGCCGCGTATATTATAAGATCAGCAACTGGTATACGGTACTTAAATTTCTGCCGTTCAGCAAGAAGATAATCCCTGTCTGGCAGGAGATGCTGGGTGTCAGAAATAAGACCTATAACGATGACGATGTTAAGATCAATTTCTTCGTAAGGACAGGCACATATTTTAACTCGGTATATGAGCTTCTTTCCGTTCCGAAAAACATGAAG
>CADCQX010000027.1 GCA_902803695.1 Oscillospiraceae bacterium | reverse complement strand
TGATTTCCGGATCGTGGCGGATTATTTCGTGCAGATGCAGCGCAGCGGGGATTACGTTCCGAGCAGGGAGGAAATAAAGCATGTGGAAGCTGTCCTGCAGCTTCTTAGTGTAATGACAGATGACACAAGGTTCGAGGATGTGCTGAATCTGGAGGATCGTGAAGAAGGAACAGGAGGTATCCATACTATGTGTGAGTTTCTTGATAGAGTAGAGGCTAGAGGCGAGGCCAGAGGCGTAGCAATTGGTGAGGTAAGAGGTGCGGTTAAAATCTACCATGAAGAAATGAATCTTCCGCCTTCAGAAATCGTTAAAAAGATCATGGTCCGCTTCTCATTAGATCAATCTACAGCAGAGAAGTATGTGGAGGAGACATTGGGACTGCAGCCGGCTTAATGAATTAATGGGTGGTCTGATACCTGATACTGAATCGGGTAGAAAACGGGGCGAACGACACATCTCGTTCGCCCCGTTATTTTCAGGCCTTTCAAGCCTCCGGCCAAGTCTTTCCAACCACCGCCAGCACGCACACCAGCCCTTTCACCCCTCTTTCATCCGCGCAACCCTTGAAAAAAAGGTACTCCTGGAGCATCCGCATTTCCGTGCCGCCTCTTCCGCCGTGATCTCCCCCTTTTCAAAAGAAATACAGATCGCTTCGAAATCATCCGGCATAGACATAACCGGCCTCCCGAACCTGACCCCCCGCGCCTTGGCCGCTTCAATGCCTTCTTTCTGCCTGCTCCTGATATTGGCTCTTTCATTCTCAGCCACAAAGGACAAGACTTGGAGCACTATATCGCTGAGGAACGTCCCGAGCAGGTCCTTGCCCCTCCGGGTATCCAGGAGCGGCATGTCCAGCACGGCGATATCAACCTGCTTGACACGAGTCAGATACTGCCACTGGTCGACAATTTCGTTATAATTGCGCCCGAGACGGTCGATGCTCTTGATATACAAGATATCGTCTTTCTCCAGCGTCTCCACCATTTTCAGGTACATCGGCCGGTCAAAATCCTTGCCCGATACCTTGTCCACATATAAATTGCTCTCCGGAACATTGACATTCCTCATTGCAATCAGCTGCCTGTCCTCGTTCTGGTCCCGCGAGCTCACCCTGACATAACCATATACTTTCATTTTGCTGTCTCTCCCTGTTGCTGCCTGTACCTGAAATGTTAAATAAATCGTTATGTCCAAACCGGTTGTTGTTACGCTTGTGTCAGATCGACCAATTTCCTCTCGCAATTACCCGCAAAATCACCTATATAATAAGCCACAAGAGCTTCCGCTCCTGTGGCTTTAAATGACAATAATGCTTATCCAAGTTCCAAGTCTTACTGTCTTTTGCTCTTTCTGAGCAGTCCCGCGCACACCAGGAGCACACCCGCTGCACCGAATGCCATCACGGGCCACCAGAGCTGCCCGGTCTGCGGAACGCGGTCATGCGGCGGCTCCGGCGGCGGTGGAGGCGGTAATTCTTCTTTGGCAACGCCGACCGGCTTCGCGTTCGCGGTCACATCGTAGATGAGCGTTCCGTCCTTATCACGGAGCGGGATCGACACCAGGAAGGGGGCGATCACGAACTTCTTGTCGCTATCCTTACTCTGCGCCGCCTGCATCACCAGATACAGACCTACAGGCAGTTCGTCAAAATATACCTCGCCTTCAGAATTCATCTCCTTCGGGCCGTAATCGAAATCATAGCCGCGGGACATGATCTCGAGTTCTTCGGCAAGGTCCAGGTTCTGTTCGTCCAGTTCCTCACTGGTCCCGGGAAGCTCGCCGATCTCCGCAAAGCGGCTGTCCGCTTTAAATCTCCATCCTACCTGGTCGACATAGACAACGTCAGCCACCTTGAAGAGGCCGACCGAATTGCCGCCTGTGACCGGCTCTTTATTGCCGGTCGTCTCATTGTAGAATTCAAAGGTCACTGAGAACGAACCGATCCGAAGAGGATCCAGTTCCTCTCCCGCATCATTCTCAGCAGCATATGCTGCTCTCATCGAAAGCGGCGACAGCAGCATTGCCAGACAAAGGAATGACGCAAGAAGAACTCTCGCAAAACCATTTCTTTTTATCTTCATTATTTTTGTCGGGTTGAGCTTCATTTTAGCCCCTTTCTGACTGATAACGCTTCAAAGATGGAGTCACTGTCATCGGGCATGATCTCCACTTCGTCAAGACTATTTTCTTTCATGAATTCCGCTTTGTAATCTCTTCTTTTTATCCTCTTCGCGCTCGTACTGGCCAGCACATAGATGAGAAGAACAACAAGGAGCGGAATCGACAGGAACGGCGCGATGAACACAGGCTGGATCTGTATCGCGTCTGCCGTCACCAAAGCGTCACCATTCACATTCTCAATGCGGTGTGCCTGCACCAGCAGCCTGTGGGAATTTACCCCATAGGGTGTACAGGTGATCAGCGTACACAAATCCTTCCCGGGCTCGATCGTCAAGTGAGAAACATCGTTAGGCTCCACGATCCAAATATTATCCACTTCATATGTGAGCGTCTCATTAAGGACAGTGATCGTGAATGTATCACCTTCCCTCAGCTTATCGAGATCTGTAAACAGTCTTGCCGATGGAAGCCCTCTGTGACCTGACATCGAAATGTGTGAACTCTCGCCTCCCACAGGAAGGGAAGACTGCTCCAAATGTCCTATCGACGTCTGCAGAGTGTTCTCTTCTGTTCCATGATAAATCGGAAGGAGTACATTAATCTTCGGGATTGTAATGTATCCCATGATGCCTCTGCCATCGACATTGAGAAGTCCGTTATACTCCACCCGCCTCTCTTCGCTGAGAGTCCAGCTGATCCCTTCCTGCCCAAGTCTTTCATTATATGCCTTTGCATCTTCGATGAACTGCTTGTAATCCTCGCGATTCATGTTCGCCACATGTTCGGCATACGATTGAACAGCTCTTGACTGGTGAAAAGAATTCCAATAGTCCGAAAATGAGGGATAGGCAAGAAGACCGCAGCCCAATAGCATTACACCGATCAGAATGATGCTTACTACCCTCTGTCTGACCCAGACCAGAACTCCGCTTCTAATCTGATCTTCGTCTGCTGCGGACGTCAATTTTCCATATTTCAAATGTGCTTCGCGCGACTTTATCTCTGCCATTTTACCAGCTTAATTCTGAAAAGATGCTTCCCCGGACGATCTGCCCGGGGAAGCAGGTAATCTAAAATAAGATCAGCTAATTCTCTTTTTTGCTATCAGCGCGCTCCCATTCTTCTGCGGGATACCAGAATAACACCTGCACCAATAACAAGGATTGCGCCGATCACGTAGAACATAGTTGTGCCGATGCCGCCGGTGGAAGGAAGAACTGTACCACTGTGGTTTTCAACAGTAACAACACCTTCAGCCTCCTCACCATCAACAATATATGTGACAGAATGGCTGATTGTATCTTCCTCAGATGTATCTTCAATTGTAACGGTAACGGGACCATCGATCAGATTGTAACCTGTGCTCGTAGTAAGCTCGACCAGATAATAGGTGCCCTCTGCGAAACCCTGGAAGTTGAGCTGAGTACCGTTTGTCATAGTGATTTCGGTCGTTGTACCCTCATCATCAGAGTCAGCCTTAACATAGTTTCCGTCGTCATCAATTATGAAAGCAATCGCAGTATCTTCATCTTCTGCATCTGTACGAAGTTCAAAAGTTGCTACGAGTTCATCGTCCTCTTCGTCATCGAAAAGTTTTACAAAGTCGAAATCAAATGTATAGACCTGCGGCTCATCCGGAATGGTCTTATAATCATTGTTTTCGGCAAACCACTTATTAATGAATCCGGTGTCAGGATCAACAGCTGCACTTGTCAGTTCCGCAGAATAGGTAAATGTAATTGTCTCTCCACGAACATCTTCCGTTACAGGAATAATAATTTCAAATGTGCAATCATCAGCAGGACTAGCAACTAATTCGAAATCCTCGAATGCATTTTCTCCAATCTTCGCTTCTAAAGAATCAGCATCAAATGCAAGAACAGCATCCATTTCATCGTGAAGGATGATGGGACCATGTCCGGGTTTATATTCACCGTTTTCTTCTTCAGTAAGTGCATTATTGGCCGGAATAGATACAGAAGCAGTGTATTCAATGATATCGCCCACAGAATAACTGGTCTCTTCTGTTTCCTTATGAGAACCCAAATAGGTGTTCTTTTCAATCATTTCAACATCTGTCGTGACTAATGCAAGTCTTGTAACAGAGTCTTTATCGTTTGCAACGATCAGATAATAGCCGGGATCGACGTCTGCAGCATCTCCATCAACCACAACAGTAGCGTCAGCATCTAAATCCTCGGGCATATTCGCAAGGAGAAATTCCGCAAAATCTTCGGCATCGGAAGAACTGCTATAACTGTCATTCGGAACTACGACATAGTTTCCATTTGCATCTTCTGTTACATCAAACCATGTCTGCTCATCGGACAGCATCAGCTCAACCCACGGATTTTCGCTATCCATGCTATAGGATACTTTTGCATCCTCCGGCTCATAGGTGAAATCATCTACATCGTCCTGTGTGTTTTCTCCTGCCAGCTCTTCATAGCTAGCATCAAAAATCTTGTATACACTATATTCACGAGGTTCAGATTCATCTGGGTCAACGTTAGTTTCATAACTCTCGTCATGGCTAATAGTAATGCTTGCAGCCATTACACTCATGCTCATCCCAAGTACCAATGCCATAGCTACCAGAAGAGCAATCATTTTTTTCATTTTCTTCATGATCGTTTCATCCTTTCTTGTTCTTGTCCCTTCAAGGACGTTTGTTTGTCAACCTTACAGCCCGTGAAGGGCAGGTGTCGTGCTGTTTGAACCACAGCGGGTTTGCTTGGCTGCCATTCCGGCATCCCGACAGATTGTCGTCATGGCAGCCGAGTTTGCGTTTACAATTACGTCTTCAGTCTTCGGCGTCAGTGTTTTCGTCGAGATCAGAGGCTTTTAGTTTAACCTCCTTTCCCTACGCCTCATCCTGAAGCCGTACATCAAAGCGGTCGCTATGATAAGCGTCAAACCGCCCAATGTATAAGGTAATGTACCGGATCCGCCGGTGTTCGGAAGCCGTGTTCCCGGAGTATTAATTATCGTTACCGTACAAACTGTCTCATCATCTACTGTCGTATTGGTGATGATTGCGGTATCCGATAACTCTTCAATCTGCTCATCCGTTAAAGGGTTCCCGCTTTCATCAATAAATCGGCCCTCTAGAGATCCGCCTTCTCCTTTATAAACCTCGAAATAGATATTCTTTGTAATGATTAAGTATCCAACAGGGGCCTGTGTTTCAGTCAGCCTGTATTTCCCTATGGGAAGTCCCCCTAGATCAACCGGATTTTCAACTGCAGGTGTTGTATCGGTCGCTTCAGCCCCCGGCTGAATATCACTCTGTACAATGTTTGACCAGGTATCATTTGCAAATTTGGTCAAGTCGAAACTTGAACCGGAAATAGTAGTCTCTCCGTCCTCTTTTACTTTCTTCAGTTGAACATCCAAAGACTTATACTTATTGGTAAATGTGACCTGGGCATCTTTGTTCCATGCGATCGCACCAAGAGCATCCGCTGTTATATTAGTGCCCGTAGCGTAATCATAAATAGTTGCATCAGTTATTTCAGGACCAACTGCCTCCGAAACTTCTCTGCTGACCTGTATCCATTCGCTATCGCCAATAAGAACATCGGTCGATGATCCATTCGGTCTGACACGGATTTCGTCTACATAGAAATCCGTTCCGGCGATAAGATCTTGGATTACTACTGTATAATTCGGCGGAATCTGAGCAATTGTTCCGTAGTTACCTGCTGTGCACGGGTAAGGCGTCTGGCCGTTCGAAACAAGGCTTCCTCCTTCATATCTGTAGTAGGTACCGTCATCATCTCTTATGTAATAAGTACCCTGATAATAGGCTGTCAGCACGCCTTCCGGATCAGCCGTTGATGGCTCATCGGTCATTTTTTCCAGCAATACACGGAACTCAAAGGTGTCTCCATTGTCCAGAGAACCGTCCTCCAGCCGTTTTGTGATCCGGAGCTCGTTCGAATTTCGTTCATCACAATGATTGGTATAGGTTACTCTTGCCCTGTTTCGTGCAGTTGCTTCGGTTGATTTATAAATACCATCCTCTTCGATAACCAGGTCACCAATGATCCGAACATCATTCACGTAGACTTCATCATAATATGAGCTGTCTATACCAATCTCCTGCACATAATACAGTTCATCTTCGATCATGTCGGAGAATACTGCAGCTTCTCCCGGTTTCAGGTAGAAAACATTATCATATGTCTTTCCGTTAATGCTTACGTTATTGTAGAAAACAAGCGGTGTATCAGTTCCTTCATATACGGCGGAAGTCATAGGCTGATATTCGCCATGCTCATCCTTCGCAAATGCCTGATATGCAAAAGCGACATTTGCATAATCCACCTGCGACGTGTTATCCAGGACTTTTTCGATGGTGACTTTACCGCGTTCAATGACCGGTAGATTAAAACGCGTTTGGAGGTTTGATGCGCCGGCACCGTGTTCCATGTAGAACATGTTGAACTTGTGGCTGCCATAGCTTACAAATGTGTCCCCGCTAAAATACTCATCGACCTTGCTATCGTCCCAAGGAGTTCCATCAGGGAAAACACCTGCGTTTTTGAAGCAGTCCTTGATTGTTCTGGCCCCTACGGCTCCTCCGTTTCCGCCCGTAATCTCACCTGTTGCAAAATTAATGGTTCCCGGGAAAGCATCGTGAACGCCGCCGATATCAAGGATCAATACATCATCGATATAGATCCACAGATCATCATCACCATTGAATTCATAGATCAGGGGCGTCCCGCCATAATATCCATCCTTCGGCATGAGGAAATTGAAGTCCATAGTCATGCCAAAGTAATAATCTATATCCTCTCCGAACCCGTATAGCTTCTCTTCATAACTCGGATTCTCATAATCGATCAATGAACCGTCGCCTGTATAAATATTCTGCGCCGTGTTGTTCGTATTCAAAGTGTTATACGGGAAGAAATTGCCTCGTTTAAAGTAAAAATTACTATCTGTCGGGTGTGGCGTTCCTGTTTCCTGATATACCGTGAACGTTCCACTGCTGCTGTTATAATGAGCAAAATTGTTAAAAGCACTATACTCATAATATCCGGTAGAGTCATATATACTCTCCAGGAACAACTGATTGCCGTTTCCCTGATGATAGCTGTTTGAAGGGCTGAACAAGGCAGAGCCATTATTTCCATTCGTGAATACAGGATACCCGTCAGCGTTAAGTGTTGCTGTTACATGCTGCGTGGGAATAACACCTACTCCATAGCCGTCACTACCCGTTACGTTTGCAATCGTATTCCGGTTTGGATAATTGAACATATGAATGGTTATTCCTGCAGCCGCACTGTCAACAGTCGCAACCTCATGCAATCCTGTCTGCGAAGGCTTTAACTCTGCAAATGAAAATGCTTGCGAATTATTACCGGTCCCTGATGAAAGAGCAATCTCACCGTCTGATGTGAGCTGATAGCCATAATATGCCATCGCAGAGCCATCCCAGTATTCAATTGTCGAAGTATATCCTCCCCCTTCTCTGCCCTTAAGAGATACACCATCGCTTGTAGGAGAAGTTTCAGCGTCGTATTCCTTAACAAGCGTTCCATCTGCCATAGGATGAAGGATCAATCCGGTCGCTTCATTTTGGAAAATGTAATAGCCGTTAGGTTGTCCGGTTGAATCCAGCAGAATTTTGAGCACCCACATCGGAGAGATTTCACTGTGTAAAGAAAGCGAGTCACCCTGGTCATATGCTCTGACAGGATTCCCGTTGCCATCAATGACCCAGTCCTCATATTGATCTGTCATCTCGTTGTAGATGTTCTTGTAAATGATATACTTCTGTCCGTCCACAAGGTCCTGAACGCTGATTTTTTCACCTTCGTAGACCGGATACTGATTGGGATTGAACTCTTCAATCTCACACAGGGTTAAGTAAACATAGTTGGCGCTATTAGAATCGCCATTATAAAAATACTGATTATTGCTTACAGTTCTTGCTGACGCCGCACTCACACTTGACTGAACTCTTCGGTTACCATTGGAAATGCGCACCTTATTGGCATTATTCCCTGTTCCCGCCGTAATCGTAAGTGCCTGAAGCGTATCAGAAAGCACAAGGGCATTTGTGCCATTCAGAGTTAAGTACCGTCCATCAGGAGCTTTGATGTAATATGTATTCGCCGCCCCAGCAGATTCAAATTCCCATTCAACAATCTGTGTTGTCCCGCTGCTGACAAGGTTCAAGCCGCTTTCATGTGTTTCCACATCCACAGTTGCTCCGGCCAATCTGGTATTGTTGTTCTGTGCGGTAGTCGTCAATGCTCGTCCCTGATAGGCGGTATTATTTCCTATGGATGAATCCTCTTTTGCCTGTGTGTTTACCTGAACGATAGCAAATGATTTTCCCGCAAGATCCGAAGTCGCGCCATATGTCGTAACCGCATAATATGAGAAACCTGTTGCTTCAAAGCTGACTGTTGTCCCCTCCAGATCGGGGTCTATTATATCCGTAGCTTCATCACCGAAATGAACTACCTTTGTCTTCTCTCCATTTGCTTCCTCTGAATCTGTTTTATCAAGGAGCTTGATCTGAACATCTACCGGGGCCTGAATGATAACCTTTTCTTCCCCATTCATTATGGAAATATCAAGAAGTTTTAAATATTCAATGGTCTCGACAGCTGTTCCTACAGCATCGGCTGTCTGCTCCAAATATTCCTGATACTCCTCGCTTTCAGATGTTAATTCAGAAACCACCAAAGTTGAGCCCGCAGGGATTCCTGCATCAGCCCCATATGTAACTGTGACTTCATATGTGCTTCCATCACCGGCTACAAACGGCACCGTGATCGTTTCCGTTCCCACAATGCCATACACGGAGAACTGATCCGATTTGAACTCTACCGTTTTTACAGTATCTTTTTTGCCTTCTTTCTCCGGATCGACTTCAGATTCAATGATCTCCGGTTCCTCTTCGTTGTTCTTGTCAAAGTGGATCGTGTCGATAGTGGTGTCTGTCTGTATTTTGACAGCTTCCTTATACTCGATCTTCACATTGACATTCGCGGAGGGCTCGTACTCGACGCCTTCATATACGAACGCGATATCATAGAATTTGGCAAAAGAGAGCTCCGTGTACTCATCATATTTATCATGAATGCCGCTCAGTGCCTTCTCGTAGTACATTGCATACGCTTCCGGATCACTTTCTTCCGTGATCTCCTTGACCTGGAGCTGTACTCCCTCAGGGAGCCTGGCATCAGCGTCAAATTCCGCATAGACAATATACTCGTCCTCAGGATCTTCAAAGACGAGCTGCGTATACTCTGTGATCAGCGCGATTCCTTCTTCAGGCTGGTCCGCGGGAACAGCGGGCTCTTCTTCAGAAGCCGCATCCTCTTCCTCTGCCTCCTGAGTCGGAGCCGCAGTTGTCTCTTCGGCATCCGCCTTTTCAGAGCCACTGTCTTCAGCAGCCTCTTCCTCAGCGGGCGCTGCCTCTTCCGACTGCGGATCGGCTTCTACGTTTTCGCCTTCCGAACCGTCGTCCTCTTCCTGCTGTTCAACGACAGCCTCTTCCTCAGCGGGCTCTTCTTCAGGCTCATCTGCGGTCACTTCTTCGGCGGGCTCTTCCGGCTCGCTCTCATAGACCGTGCCCGATTCTCCCGCCTCGTTCACGCTCGCCGCGGCTTCGATGCCGGCCTGCGCGGATGCAGTCTCCTTATCCAGAGTGATGGCAGGCAGGACCAGCGCATATGTCGACGCAAACACTACAATCGCTGACAGCACGGATATTACCCGATGCCAGCGCTTCGTTCTCCGGTGTAGTCTGAGGATCCTTTCCACCAACATTTCAATGAATTTCATAGTTAATCTCCTGTTTCTTTAACCTGCAATCCCGCTATTGTACAGCCCCGAAACCGGTGAACGGCCAGACGCGGTACACTATTTTGCCAACGATCTGTTCCTCTGCGATGCACCCGATCGAGGTGTTGCGCGAATCGATCGATACCGACCGGTTGTCGCCCATGGCAAAAATCTTGCCGTCGGGCACCTGATAGGGAAATTCGATGTTCGTTTCGCCGTATGCCTTCTCCTGAAGGTACGGCTCCTCCAGCTTTACATTATTGACGTAGACGTTTCCGTTTGGGTCGATGTCCACCCAGTCGCCGGGGTTCGCGATGACCCGCTTGACCAGGATGTTGTTGTTGTAATAGAAGGCGATGACGTCTCCCGTCTTGAAGTTCGATGTCTTGACCGATACCACGACGTCCCCGCTGTCCAGCGTTCCATTCATGGATTTGCCGTAGATCCTCAGGATCGGCAGGAGCAGCACTGCCACCAGAACTGCGACCGCCGCTACGACGACCAGCGACAGGAATGTGCTGCGCACCGTCGCCCGGAACCTGTTCGTGTACCTGTCCCTCTTAACTGCCTGGGTCAGATCCTCGGTGGCGGGGAGCGTCAAAGTAAGCTCATCCATTGTGGTCCACCT